>NHFA02000030.1 GCA_002170315.2 Euryarchaeota archaeon TMED99 | reverse complement strand
AGAGAGAGCCGCACGGATATCGTGTTCCTCTTTAGTTGCCAGTTCAACCAGTTGCTCCGCTTTCATGTTGCCACCACTTTCGTGTTCAAGCCATTGCATCCACGTAATTCCTTTACCTGCTGAGAGTGTAATTCTGCGCCAGAGACGAGGGAATTTGTGGTCTTGTGGCATCATCATGTTCCGAGTGCCCATAAGTGCGATTGGAACCACCACAGAGTCTGGGTAAGATGCTGCAAGTCTGGCCGCTCCCGTTTTGCCAGGTAACAAGTAGGGTGCTTCTGTGCGCTTGGAACGTGTGCCTTCCGGAAAAATGCCAAGTGCTTGTCCGGAACTCAAAACATCAGCAGCACTCGACAAGGCTCCATGACCGCCTTTGTCTCGCTTGGTTTCAATTTGTCCAGTTGCACGCATAGCAAAAGCCATCGGTCCGTTTTTGAAGTGCCCATCCTTTGCCAAATAGTGTGTTGTCCTTCGAGCAGATGCAATCACAAAGATTGGGTCGACATGTGAGAGATGATTGGCTGCGAGAATAACGGAGCCTTTGCGTGGAATGTTATCTATTCCGTGCATTCGGGCGTTAAGAGCCGGTCTCAATAAAGGGGATAAGAACATTCGAAGAAAACTGTAGCTCGGCGTTTTTGGTAATGGCTGACCAGTTGTTGGAATCAACCAGTGTTTTTCGAGAGATTGCCATGCTTCAACAAGTGACGCAGTCTCTGTCATAAAAAAATCCAACTGTGTTTGCGTTTTGATTGTTGCCATTCGATGGAACCATAAGCGGTTGTTTTTCTACCTCGAGGCTGCTTCCAAAGTGAGACGTCCAAAGTATCAATACACTCGGTATATAGCCGGAACCATGGCTCCTACACGAAACGGTGTTTTTGTCAAGAGTCTTACTGTTTCCATTCTTGTTTGTTTATGTTCATCGACCTTTAGTCCCGTTGCTGCTGCTGATATTTCTTGGGAGGAAGATGGCTGGTTACGGACAGCCTTATCTCAAGAGCGACTCGATTCTGGTGACGAGTTTGGATGTTATGGCATGCCCAATATAGCGTGGAGTGCAGATCCTGGTGCAGTTGCTTTGGAATGTCAGCAATACATCTCCGAGCGAGTTGTTGCAAGCCAGTGGGGCGATAATCCGATTTCAACTTTCACGCCACCTGGATTAACGATGCGCCAACACACGACCATCGCTGGCCAGGGTTTTATGGTCCACGGAGACCAAAATGGCTTGTCGACAACTGCTTGGCATAATGCGAGCGATTCTCCTCAAGACGATTGGGATTGGTATAATCTCGGTCGTCGTGGCGGAAGTTTAGAGCAGATCATCGGCTCAAAAGAGCAAGTTCAAACCGCTGTTGAAGAGGGTGGGCTTGTCAATCTCTATTGGGTTGGAAGAATGAATGACGCAACGATTCGTCATGACCGTGACATTACGGCATATCTCAACGATGAAGCGCAGGCATGGATGACTACATGGGGTGAAGCGTGGTCATATTGGACTGTACATGATTGTCACCAAACTGCATATTCCACTGAACAAATCGATAACCAAACCATCATTCAATTTGAGTCACTTCTCACCGAAGAGTGTCTGGCTGTGACGCCACTTGCTTGGAATGTGCCGGTAACCTATATCCTTGATGTCGGGGGAATGGAAGTGGCTCAAGTTCGTGATTCGGATGCGAAATTGTCTGATTTGACAGGAGTGAAAAAGACCGCAGAAGGATATACGCAAAACGGTACTGAAAGCCTTCATCTTTCGGTTGTGCGTGGTCACAATGTCACTCTTGTCGTCAACGGAACCATCGATTTTGACGTTCTTGGTCGTTCGCAATTTTGGAATAATTATTCTGCAGCAGTTACGATTGCTGCTCACGATACAACTGATTTATTCAAGTGGTCCAAGAGATTTGGCGACGAGCCTCATCTCAAATTTACTTGGCTCGTCCAACCTCGTGATGGAATAGGGGAATCGGGATGGCTCGCCGTCTTGGCAATAGTCGTGGCTGTTTCGACGATATCGGGTATGATGTATATCCTCAAAAAAGAGGGTTTAGGCCCATTTGCAGAGAAACACATACCGCCTCTCTCTGAGATTGAACACGAGCCTCATGAATCGAACTTTGAAGCCGAATAAGGGCGAAGGCTTGATGCCATGAGGTTGTCACCGAGGGGTTGGAGGATAGTGCTATGGCCGGCGAAGATGTAGTCATCGACCCTTGGGGAAGTGCGCAATCAACGGACTATTCTCGCATCATTGACCAGTTCGGTCTCTCTTCAATGGAGAATGTGACTCTTCCCTCTCCTTCACGTCTACATCGCCGAGGCATTGTCTTTGCACACCGTGATTTAGGACAGGTACTCGATGCTCAACGCCAAGGAGATTCCTTTGGCGTCCTCACAGGTCTTATGCCGAGTGGTCAAATGCACATGGGCCATTCGATGGTGATTGATCAAGTAAAGTGGTTCCAAGAACTTGGAGGAGATGTCACCATTGCAGTTGCCGATTTGGAGAGTCAAGCAACACGTGGTGTTTCGCTTGAAAAGGGCAGGAAAGTTGCCTTGGAAGAATACATCGCTCATTATGCTGCTTTGGGCATTGACCCGGAGAAAACCAATGTTTACTTTCAATCCTCTCGACCTGTTGTTCAACGCCTCGGTTTTCAACTTGGTAAGCGTACTAACTTGAATGAATTTGAAGCCATTTACGGCTTTAGCGGAGAGACAAACCTCGCTCATGTTCAAGCACCTTTGGTCCAAGTTGGTGATATTTTACATCCTCAAACCGACGAATACGGTGGTCTTCGGCCAATTGTTGTTCCTGTTGGTGTTGACCAAGACCCGCATCTTCGCCTTACACGTGGTCTCGCATCCAAAACGAATTGGTTCAACGTGAATGATGGGAAATCATTTGGAGTTGTCATCGGTCTTTCAGTCCAAGACGACAATGCAGAAGTACTCGGTCAAATGCCGAATGGTCGTCTTGACAAAGAGCGCTTGAAGGTTGTTTTTGCCGGAATGGTTGCTTCTTTAGAGCATCTCGGTTTTTCAGATATACAGTCGAATCCGAAACAAGGCACAATTGTTCTGCCAAGTGCAACTTCCAAAGATAAATCGAGAATTCGAATGAAACTTCTTGAGTATGAACGCTCACTTGGAGGAATGGGTCTGCTTGCACCCTCTTCGACGTATCACCATTTTGCTGTCGGCTTAACCGGCGAGAAAATGAGCAGCAGTAAGCCCAAAACAACACTGTTTTTACGCGATGATTTAGCTGCAGTTGAAAAGAAAATCAAACGTGCTTTTTCTGGAGGACAACCAACTGTTGAAGAACATCGTCGTTTGGGTGGTAATCCTGACATTGACGTTGCTTATCGATACATGATGTACTTCTTCGAAGATGATGACGCCTATCTTGAAAGTATCAATGCAGATTATCGAGCGGGTAAGATTCTTGCCGGTGAAATGAAGCAGTTGTGCATTGACCGAGCAACAGCATGGCTAGGAAACCTGCATGAAATGCGTGATCAAACCGCTCATCTGGTTCAGGATTTCCTTGCATCGGATGCCCTTTAATCAGATATCATCTGATGAAAAGACCGCAGGGTCAGGACCTATTGGTAGTTCGGCGAGTTCATCTTCGGTTAACTCACGCTCTACGGCATCTTGGTCAAGAATCATGGAATGTCCATGTGGGTCTAAAAAATCAACAGTGAACACACTCTCCTCGCCCGCTTGTTCAATCGATTTCAATAATCCATCAAGGGTATTGAGAGCATTGGCGTTCTCCTCGCTGTCACCTGAATCTGCAGTTAAATCGCGTTCAACATCTCGACGAACCATATTGATGATGTCGACAAAACGATTCAAGACTCCTTCGATATTGCTTACATAACCTGTCGAGTTGGTTCCTGGCATCACTTCGAGGTCGAGTTCTGGTATTCGGACAGTGCAAGAAGACGAACGGACTACTCTAGAGCGCAATTTTTCACTGTCATCCAATACCAGAGACCATGCTCCTGCTTTCTTTCCTTCAGCTGGAATAAAGTCTGTTTGACGCCATCCACAAGCATGACACATCACAGTCACTTGCGTGTGTTCGCCAAAATAAGGAATCTCATCGACATTTGCAACCATTCGCAGTTTCCCTTCGACGGAACAAATTGGGCAGGGAATGTTGACCGGTTGCTCCTGCATCACATCCGCCGCCTTCCAAGTTCCTTTGCATC
Organism: Euryarchaeota archaeon TMED99; assembly: GCA_002170315.2. Lineage (GTDB taxonomy): Archaea > Thermoplasmatota > Poseidoniia > Poseidoniales > Poseidoniaceae > MGIIa-L1. The sequence continues at coordinate 57,187 of NHFA02000030.1, read as the reverse complement.
GACTGCGAAAGCTTCCATATCTACGCCACGAACGCCTCGACATCCTGGTGGTAAGAGCATCAAGCGTGTTTCAGTCATTTGAATAATTTGGCCCCCCAAATCATTGTCAATAAAGGCGTTGAGTTGTGCTAAAGCAGCATTGAATTNGACNGTCTTCTTCATTAGTCGATTCATTTCTACAATGACTGCGTGATCATCTGCGACCCAGTCCANCAACTGNCTACATCCNGTGATGTCATTGAGTACGGCGCGATGCAAGACCATGCCGTTGTCTGANGAAAGAATCGGTGGGTTTGGATAGAGCTCCCCTAAATCGTGATAAATAACGTCGCTTGAAGAAGTGATTTGAGGCTTTGATTGCTCCATACTCGGCATCGAAAAAGTTTGGAGAGGATGAACGTCCTCTCTTTCCTCAGTTTCTGCTGTCTTCTCTCGCTCTGTATTTTTCATTTTTTCATCCGCTCGTGCTAATGCATCCAAGTCAGGCATTGGCGGAACAACTGGTTTCGGTTGCTTCGGTTTCGGTTCAGATGGCGCGTTGGTAAAGGCATCGAGTGAAGACTGTGCTTCATCGCGCTTTCCTTTCTTACCTCTGCGCATAACACGCGTGTGGCCGGTCACCTCAAGAAGACTCGCATGAAATCAACGCTGGTGACATCATTTCACATGGTTTGATTTATCTGCCGATACGCTCGTTGGGTTGATAAGGGTAGGTGCGTACCGTAACTTTGCGCCTCAAGGTTCAAAAGGTGTCGACTGAAAGAAGGGATTGATGACAATGGATGCACAGCAGAACGTATTGAAAACCGGAACGAGTACGATTGGAATTACATTCGACGGTGGCGTCGTTGTTGGAGCCGACCATAGAGCGACTATGGGTCACTTTATCGCCAACAAAAGTGTTCAAAAATTGTTCAAGATTGGTGACAATCTCGCTCTTACAACCGCAGGACTCGTTGGCCACGCTCAATCCCTCTCTCGTACGCTTTCAGCAGAAGTTGCACTGTTCCAACTTCGCCGACAGCAACCAATGACTGTTCGTGGAGCAGCTACATTGACTGCCAACATTCTTTCCGGACGCCCACACTGGGTTCAACTCTTGATTGTCGGCGTTGATGATGAAGGTGGACACGTCTACTCTATCGATTCTGCAGGTGGTTCAATCCCTGATACATATTGCGCTACAGGCTCAGGTTCTCCTTACATGTATGGTGTACTCGAAGACGGCTTCAGCGAAGGCATGTCTCGGACCGATGCATTGAAACTCGCGGCACGTGCCCTTCACGCATCGGGGCAGCGAGATGCAGCCTCCGGAAACGGCATGGATTTGGCTGTCATCACCGCCAAAGATGGCTTTGTATCCCTCACTCAAGCAGAAATTGCAAAACTTCTTTCTTGAGTTTTTTCAACTCCCGCAGCTCAAAACTGCACTCCACTGAGGAGAGTTTGTGCACAGTAATTGTGCGAGCGCGGGCAGGGTGAAATTATGCGTCTATCGTTTAAAGATTTGAAAGATCAAGTTGAGAAGATTGTCCCTCGAGACATACCTTACACTGTAGAATTAGAAGCAGGTAACATTGCTTTGGTCACTCCAGAGCCGAACCGTATTCTTGCAACGGATGGCTTACTGGCAAAGATTGCTCACAAAGTCAAGCGAAAGATTGTCTTACGCCCTGACCCATCAATTATGAAATCCGAAGAAGATGCAACAAAAATCGTTCGAGAAGTCATTCCTGAATCAGCCGACATCACTCAAATTTACTTCGATGCCTGTTTCCGAGAAATTATTGTTCAATGTAAGAAACCTGGCGATGCGGTCGGTCGCAGAGGCGCCCACCTCCAAGAAATCCGAGACAAATCAGGATGGCTTATCTCTGTTGAGAGAACCCCGCCATTGATTTCGAAAACGGTGCACGACATTCGTGGATATCGACACGCTCATGCTGAAGAGCGTAGAAAACTGCTGAAAGATTTCGGGCTCAATATTCACCGCCCACAACGTCCAGGCTCGGCATGGGCGAGAGTGACTGCACTGGGTTCTTACCGTGAAGTTGGTCGAGCATGTCACCTTGTTACAACCAACGAGTCACGAATTATGATTGACGTTGGCGTCAATGTGGCCAATGATTTGGAACCTATGCCTTATTTCACTGCTCCTGAAGCTTTGCCAATAGACAAATTGGATGCTGTTATTCTCACGCACGCCCATCTTGACCACGCTGGAATGTTACCTGTGTTGTTCAAGTATGGTTATCGAGGCCCTGTCTACTGTACACCTCCAACTCGAGACCTGATGCTTTTGCTTCAAACTGATTATCTGAAGATAGGTGGTGCAGAAGGCAAGCGTGCTCCGTATGACATGGAAGATATTCGCATGTGCATGCGACACGTTGTTGATGTTAATTGGGATGAAACGACCGATGTTGCACCGGATGTCAAACTCACCTTTTCAAATGCGGGTCATATCCTCGGATCCTCAGCAGTCCACCTCCACATTGGTAACGGTAAGCACAACCTCTTGTTCAGTGGTGACCAAAAGTTCGAGAAGTCATGGCTTTTCGATGCTGCAAACTCCCGATTCCCGAGAGTTGAATCATTGGTTTTGGAATCGACCTATGGTGGGGCTGGTGACTTCCAACCATCACGTCAAGAAGCCAATCAAGAATTGAAAGATATCGTATCTCGTACGATCGCCCGTAATGGGAAAATGATTTTTCCAGTTTTTGCTGTTGGACGTAGTCAAGAAGTGATGATTGCCATCGACGAGTTATTCCGCTCAGGAACTGTTAAACCCGTGCCTGTCTGGTTAGATGGAATGATTCAAGAGGCTACGGCGATACATGCTGCTCACCCTGATTTCTTGGTCAGTAGCCTACGTAAATCAATCTTGAAAGACGACGACGGCAATCCATTCAGTAACGAATGGTTCCGCCCAGTTAAGAGTCGTGAATTACGCGAAAATATCTTGATGGACAGTTCCCCATGTATCGTTTTGGCGACTTCAGGAATGATGAATGCAGGACCCGTTGTTGAATATTTTAGACAATGGGCTCATGAAGACCGCAATTCACTTTGCTTTGTAGGCTATCAAGCGGAAGGAACTCTTGGACGACGTTTGCAGAAAGGTTTCGGAGAAGTGCCTATGATTGTCAACGGTAAAACTGAAATGGTGAAAATCGGCTGTGAAATGGTCACGATTGATGGGTTCTCAGGCCACTCAGATCGCAGGCAATTGTTGGATTTCGTAGACCAACTTAAGCCGCCTCCCAAGAAGATTATTTTGCATCACGGAGATTATTTCAAATCCAATGAATTGGGTCAAGCACTACGTGAGCGGTTCAAATGTCGCACATATGCGCCGAATAATCTCGAGACCGTTCGCTTGATGTGATTACATCAATGGTATCTCATAGCCCGATTCTAAAGGGTCAGGCAACTGTTGGTCTTGGTTCTCACTGTTGAGTTCACTCATCGATTGACCTGTTGANTAATTTGATTTTATGGTTGTAGAGCCTTGGACTTTCGAGGATTTCGATGAGGCATCAAACAGTGACCATGCGAGTATCAAAAAAATAACTGCCAACCCAGCAGCAACCACGAGTAACGCACTCCCGCCTTCGGCAATATTGATTCCGAGTCCAGCGACAAGAAAGAGAATGGCTGCCAAAACGAGGAGTCGTCGTGAAACAGTTGCCATAACTACCCTCACAACCATGTTCTTCATGAACCCGTTGCATCTGTACCTACACTATGTACTCGTCAGGAGATGAACGTTCGTCCAATGTTGCATGCCCAGGTTGGCTCATGACCGCTGTTGCACCGTGGGGCGAAAATGCAGAGGATGCTTACGACCAAGGTTTAGTTGAACTCGGCCTTGGCGACTCACGACTAATCGAAATGAAGGGTGCAATGTTACCACTCGGCTTTGGTGCAACACCTCCNCAATCACTTCCGATGGGCTCTTTGGTGGAATGCCACCTTGCCACNGCCTATGCTTGGAATGGTTCATCAGCTTGTGCTGGAGTGGCTTGGGCTGCATGCGTAACTCCAGAAGGTGACGAATGTGCAATTGTAGCCACCGTTTCAACCGAACTTGACTATGAAGAAACAACGCTCATGCTCCGNCGGCATTTGCAGCGAAAACTTGCGAGCCGTGATCTTGAAGTTCTTTCTTTTGATGTAGCGGTGGATGAAGTCACTGCTGCAGCAGACCATCATGGTGTTGCCATGGCTGCATTGATTTTGCCAAACTCACTCTCGCTTGGTGCTCGAACAGGTACCGGTCCTGTCCGTGGTGCACTGACTCGTAAGGCAACAGAACCTGCTCAAAAGCGAGTGGATGTCAAAGCCCCCGCTGCGCCGGCACTTCGCCCNGGTTCACGTCGCACCAATACCGATTTTTCTCTTTGAGAAGTCTTGAAGTACCCTCGCCATGAAGTGACGCTATGTCCGGTGCTGGATGGAATGTNGTCCGTTGCAGTGCTTGCTCGACATGCCATGGCCACCGGAAAACAGGNCGCTTTTGCCCTCATTGTGGTCAAAAGTTACCGGCNGATGCCGAGATTGTCGCNTCGGTGGCAACTGCTGCGGAATTAAGAATCGAAGTGGCTCTTGCCAATACGCCTGAAGAGTTACGAGATATGCTGCGAAAAAAACTTGAGAAAAACCATGCACTNTTCCATCAAGAAGAGCCCATTTCTTTCAAAGGCTTACCCAAGTTACTCCTTGATGCTACAGATGTGAATGGGGTATTGACATTCAACAGTCTTCAACCCGTTCTGGAAAAGAGCAGTACTTCTCTCGATGTTCAAGATCTCATAGACATGGCTGAATCTCAAGGCCTGCTTGTTCGGCTCAATTCTGATTGCTGGCAACTTCTTGAGTGAACTTCATAGGTAAGACGCCGTGGCGAGGACTGCAAGGGGCGATTGGGTTAGCTTGGCCTATACTCGGGCGTTTGGGACGCTTGGACCCAGGTTCAAATCCTGGATCGCCCACCATCTGTGTTCACTTGAGCGGTTTATTCTGGTAAGATAATCTCATGAACCCAAAGAAGATGATAGCCAAATTGCGTCTTGATATAGGAATCAGGTACTGTTTCAGGCTCCATCGCCCACACAGCATCTTCGAATTTTTGGACCATCTGTCCTTCNACAAATTCTCCCAAGTCACCTTTCTTACTNGCACTTGAGCAATTNGAGTATTTCTTCGCCATTTTTTTGAACATTTTCAGGGGATTGCGAGCAGNCTGAATCTCTTCAAGAATTTCACGTGCATCAGGTTTTGAAGCAACTAAGATATGGCGAACATGTGCCTTTCTTGGCTTACGTCTTTTGTCGAGCCTTCTCATTTCCCCTCAACTCCTGTATCGTTCGAGTCGCTTCCTTGTCAAAAACATGCGCAATGAGCCAANNAGCGAGTGTAAGNAAAACAGGATGCATTCCACGCCCAACAAGTTCTCGCTCGAGATCTGTACTTATTCCTGGCAGCAATGCCATCCATCCAATAGCATAAGCTATGCCCGCAAAAAGCGTATGCGGTGTGATTCGATTACTGAATATCCATGAGAGGTTACGATGATGATGCCGATATGCCATCATAAANCCGACTTTGAGCAAAAACGGCAATCTTCGAATCCCGGATTTTTGTTCTCCATAAATTGCTTCGACAGGAACGTGAGCGATGCGNCAACCCATCGTAGCAAGTCGAATTAACCAGAAATTTGGATATCCATAACCCTTCCACGAATCACNCCAATTCCAATCGCGAAGAACGTCNGAATGGGTCGCAGTATANCCGCACTGTGGGTCAGGAATACTTTGTCCTGATGCGANTCCTGTGAAAAAAGACAGAACACGGCTTGCACGTCTTCGTATTGAAGGCATGGCTTGCAAACTTTTTTGNTGAGCAAATCGGTTTCCTTTTGCGTGCTCTGCTCTGTTTTGAAAGAGCGGTTCAAGAAGGATTCCCATGTCATCGGGATTCATTTGTCCGTCGCCTGCCATGACGACGCTGATGAAATCCTCACTGTTCCAGTNCTCAAGCAGATATTGGTGTCCAGAGTCGATTGCACGTCCTACTCCTTCACCTTCAAGGTGAATGCAATGCATCTCAATGGGAGATTCCATCTTCTCGAGAATTTCTCGNGTTGAATCTGTAGACCCGTCATTAATGACGACTGCTAAGTCGACAAACTGTGGAAGCGTCTGTACAACCTGCTCTATGAATTGCTCTTCATTTCTCGCAGGGATGACAACACCTATTCTGTATCCACGCTTCACATGTTTCGCATTTGGTCATAGTCAAAGAACATGTGGCCTCATTCTTTTGAAATCTAAAAGCGGTTCTTGGCCAGATATTCAGCGAGGGTTTGATATGAAGTTGCACAGGACAACACATGTGGCTCGCCAATCTCTACGCATTGTGTTCATGGCTCGCGACATCGAGTTGAGACTTGTCTCNCTCGTTGTTCGAGGCCGTGAGGGTGCTGATGAAGTCGTTTTGATGGACCTTGGTTCAAAGGATTCTACGGTTGAATATGCAGAAGAAATTGGTTGTGATGTTCTCCACTTCAAGAGCGAAGTGAATATCCAAAATATCACTTCTTTTCTTTTGGATTCAAATTTAGAACCAATGGATTCAACACTCGTCATCTCCATCACCAAGGATTGGAAATTACGGGACCTTCCACTTTCTATAAATCGAGCACGTGAGAACTGGGATGTTCATTTTTCTCATCACATAGAGGATGCTCAAGTTGATGCTGTCGAGGAACTTGTTCTAAGTTCTGNAACAATTCAACATATCGTTCTTACACAGCAAGGTATGGAGGCAATCGCTTATCTTGGCCCATTGGCAAGAACTTCAGAATTGGACGAGGACTTGCGTGTCCGNATTGTCGAGGCTCGCTCCAATGTGAATCTGCCTCAGCGTGAATCGCTTGCAACAGCTTCACGTTTTGCCCAACTCTTCTATTGGATGCTTGAAACAAAGCATCCTCTTCTTTTATTCGGAATTCCAGGAATCGTCTTGTTCATTCTCGGTTACAGACTCTCCGGCAATCTCGTTGGCGCTCTTGAAGAACTGAATTCGACTTCCATCGGCGTCACGTTAGCAACAATTGCTATGACGCTGNTCGGTTTATTTGGCATAATGGTCGCNTTGATACTTTACATCATGGGTAAACAAGTCGAACAGATTCAATCACAATATAACTGGCCCACTCGTGAGCAGTGAACGATTGATTGATGAAGGAGTAANGGGAGTTNCGTTAAATGGCNAAGCAAAAAGTTGAGCGATTGGTTTGTTTGGATATGGACCGTGTGTTGGTTGATCACCTCTCGACATGGCAATTTGTCTATGACAANCTCGGNATCTCGAATGACGAATCATTTGAATTGTACAATCAAGGTTTACTTGATGAGTGGGATTGGATTAAACTNGATATTGCNCTTATCAAAGAAAGTCGTTCTCCCGAATTACCACCAATCTCAGATTCGGATTTACGAGCATGTATGGAAGGTATGCCAATGATGAAGAATTGGAAACCCTTTATCCAAGGTTTACTCGACAACGGCTATCATGTCGCCATTGTAAGTGGTGGCTTACAACAAACTGCGCGCGACATTGCAGCCCAATTCCCTAGCCAGTCGCCTTGGATACGCAGATGGGGGGGAATTGACCCCTATACTGCACAACGTTTTGCCGATGGCCGTGATACGCTGTTGCACGTCTTCACCAACGGATGGCTCTTAGGTAAAGCAATGCCAAACGGTGATTATGAACTCGATGATTTTGGCAGATACCAAGTTCAAATGGATGGGAAAGGTTCGGTCGTCAAGATGCTTCAACGTCGGTTGGGGGTCAGCAAAGAAAACACAGCCTCTGTTGGTGATTCAGCAGGTGATATCGCTATGTTTCAAGAATCTGGATTCCCTATCTGTTTCAATCCATGGGATGATCGCCCAAAAAAGCATGCAGCACTCGTGATTGAAGAAAAGGACCTGTTGCCTGTTGGAAAACGAATCGATGACTATTTCTCCTCGATTTCATCGTTATCTTGATGAACTGTGGCCATGAAGTCAGTTTATGCTCGGCGACGATATGATGACTTCAATTTGCTTACATTGCGGATTTTTACTTGGAGAATTCATTCCAGGATTGCCATGTCCGAACTGTGGCGAGACAATGCTTTAGTCTTCAGAAAATTGAACACCGTGTTGCTCCATCATCTCGATAATTGCATCAATCGCTCGTTCATTCAATGCTTCGGGCGGATGGACTCCTGGAGACAATCCACAACCATCAAGTGGACCGTTCTCAATGAATTGTAAAGCACATGCAGCAGTAACAAGCCCAGTTGTACGAGCCATTGAACCGTCTCCATTTCTTCCGTTGTCTTGAACAACCCAGCGCTTTTGTTGTTGAGCAGATTTCGCAACCACTTCAAGCCACGTAAACTCTTGACGTGACGGGTCAAATTTCCATGCATTGAGGAGTTCGTCTTCTTCAAGTGATTTCGACTCATTGAGCCACTTGTCGATATGCCCTGGCCAGCGCACGGTGTATTCTTTCATAGTTGATGCAGGAATGGTTGTAAGGACACTTCGCAGACCATCTGTGAGGAATGCTTCCATCTCTCCATAGCCATCGACTTGAATCATGTGACGATCTGTTATCGCAGGAACTTCACAAATCTCATTATCGAGTTTAATACGAGCAGGCCGAGTATATTCTTCGATAACATCAGATGGTGAAAAGGGAGCCATGTATGACCATTCGGAATCTGGATGAGTTGGATTACCACCAACTTTTATTGTCACTGTATCCAAATGACCAAGCATTTCAGATGCCTTCTTGGCAAGCATGTTTGACATTCCTGGGGCGATGCCAACATCCCACAAAAGCACAGCATTGTTTTGAACTGCGAGCAGGTGATGTTGTTGAGGGTCTTCTGCTGTAAAAGCAAGGTCGACCACGTGATGGCCGGCTTTGAGTAAGACCGGTCGCACCTTGTCTCCAATACGCCCGGGAAGCATGTTGATTACAACTGATTTCGGAGAGATTTGATTGATGTTTTCAAACACATCACCTTGGCGTGCATCAATGCCTTCATTCGCCTTGAGGTCTTCAGGGATATTCAAATCGAGAACCACGACTTTGTGACCATTTTCAAGTAATCTCTCTATGACAAAACGACCGACAAGACCGCACCCAAGAGCGATTACTGCGGACATTCAATCACCTAAGGAGTCACGCGTCGACTCGTTCGAGGGAACGGAATAACTTCTCGAATATGGGTTGCTCCAGCCAACCAACTCACGACACGGTCGACGCCTAGGCCGAATCCTCCGTGAGGTACTCCGCCGTATGAACGTGTGTCGATGTAGAACTGGTAAGGCTCTTTGTCGGTTCCTTCTTCTTCTAATCGGGCGAGGATTTCTTCTTCAGACCAAGTGCGTTCTCCACCACCAATAATTTCTCCATATCCTTCAGGAGCTAACAAATCATGACACAGAACGTAGTTCTCATCATCAGGGTCAACTCGGTGATAGAACGGTTTAGCAATCTTAGGATAATGGGTGAGGAAATGAGGCACATCAAAATCTTGTGTCAATATTTTCTCTTTCGAATAATCAAGGTCTTGACCCCATTCTACATCATCGCCTTTCGCTTGCAAGATTTCCACAGCCTCATCGTATCGCATACGTGGATAAGGATTGTCTGCATATCGAGCAATTAAATCGAGGTCTCGGTCCAGTGAAGTGAGTTCCTGTTCTTGCTCTTCAAGCAATGTTCGTGCAACGTGTCGTACAACACCTTCTCCATGCGCCATAATCTCATCATTTGTGGCCCAAGCCATTTCCATTTCAGCATGCCAAAACTCAGTCAGATGGCGCCGAGTGCGTGATTTTTCAGCACGGAATGAGGGCGCAATCGTGTAGAGGCGTTCCAAAGCAGGCATTGCTGCCTCTGCATACAATTGCCATGATTGGGTAAGATATGCGGAGCGGCCAAAGTAAGGCACTTCAAACAATGTCGAGCCACCCTCGACTGCACCAGTGACGAAATTTGGTGCTTGGTATTCAATAAAATCTTCATCTCGAAAATAACTGTGAATCGCACCAAAAGCGGAACTGCGAAGTTTGAGCATCGATGTCATCCGACTTGTTCGAAGGTAGAGGTGTCGGTGGTCAAGGAGGAACTCTGAACCGCCAGGCATGAGTTCTCCATCTTCGTCAACAGCCGATTCCAACGCTTCTTTGTTAATTGGAAACGGACGTTCAGCATTTACTGCTCCAATAATTTCAAACGACGTCGCAATCAGTTCATGACCGCCATCAGCACGCTCGTCTGCATTGACGACACCAGAGATCACTACAGAAGTTTCAATGAGCACATTCTTGACTTCTTGGAACAATTCTTCCCCGATAGCATCCTTTTTGACGACGCATTGGATGTGGCCAGTTGAATCTCGAAGAACGATGAAACGCATCTTATTACTTCCACGCTCACGCTTAATCCAGCCCTTGAGTTCGACCTCTTGGTCGTCATACTTTCCTGCCTGAACATCTCCAATCCAAATGGTCTTTACCATGCTCGCACCTGTCTCTTGCTGTAGCCTTCTCTAATTCAATGTCACCCTAATGGAGGTCTGGTTGAGGTAGCCAAATCCCCAGTCCAAGGAGATTTTCAATGCAAAGGGTCAAACCCTTTCAACATCGCAGGGCAACTGTGACACGTATCGCAGTGTATGCTATCGGCGGCAATGCACTTTCTTCCCCGATTCCAAAGGAAGTAGATACAAGTGCAGAAGTTCTTGCTCGTGTCATGTCTGACGTTATCGATTTACTTGAAGCCGGATGGGGTGTTGTTCTAACGCATGGTAACGGACCGCAAGTTGGACATCTGATGAAATTAGATACAGAGCAAACCCAAACAATGGATGCCTGGGTCGCTGCAACTCAAGGCATGATTGCGCATTCTTTAGCCCTTCACCTCGATTCAATTTTGCATCGAAGAAGACGTCCTGAACGCACTGCTTGCGTGCTGACTCGAGTTCTCGTCGATGGAGATGATCAGGGATTCAGTTTCCCAACTAAACCCGTTGGCCCCATTCTCTCTCCTGAGGTGGTGATGTCGGCAGACTGGGATATAGCAGAAACCATTCAAGGACCGAGAAGAGTCGTCGCCAGTCCTTTGCCGATGAAAGTCATCGATTTACCAGTCATTCAAAAGTTAGTGGAATTACATGCAGTCGTCGTTTGTGGAGGAGGTGGAGGCATTCCAGTTATCAAAAACAAAGAGCACTATACAGGAGTACCTGCAGTTATTGACAAAGACAGGCTCTCTGCCCTCTTGGCCATAGAATTACAAGCAGATGCCCTCATTATCTCAACAGCAATCGACGCTGTTCGAACTGACTTTGGCGGCGAAAATGAAAAAATACATCACAAATTATCGTTGGATGAATGTGAACTCTATTTGGAACAAGGGGAATTTCCAGCAGGGTCAATGGCTCCAAAGATTGGTAGTTTAATGGAAGCAGCATTACATCGCCCGGGTCTCTCTGCCCTTCTTTGCCAGCCAGGAGATGCTCTACTCGCTCTTCGTGGTGAGGCAGGTACAACAATCGTCGTCGAACATTGAAGCACATATTGATATGCCTGTTCTTAATGCGAAGGGTATGGAAGACACACCATTTACACTGATTGAAGCCTCTGCCCACTGCGATGGACCTTGTGGAGTTTATGACCCAGCAAGCGCCCGAGTAGCAGGTGAAGCAGTTCAATCGATGACAAAAAAGATGCTTGCACTTGCGGAAAACCACGCTGACAACTCCGGTTCAGCAACATATCTCAACACCATGAGTCGCTACGCAGCGATTAAAGAAGAAGAAGCACAAAAGTGTAAGGATGAATTATTGGTCTTGTGGACCGACTTCTTCAAGCCTATGCATCTTGAAGCAAATCCAGATCTCCATACTACATTCTGGAATGCTGCAAAATTGTGCAGTGCTTGCAAAGTTGAAGTTTCAGCTCAACATGCGCAAGAACTGATGGATGCTATCGAAGCAATTCATCACATGTTCTGGTCGGTCAAGGGTCGTGAAGTTCCTTGGATTCGAGCAAGTTGAGGTTCGGAAATGAAACCCGTCCGAGTTCGAATATCGGGCGATAGCATGTGGCCAACCTATCCGGACGGCACTGAATTTGATTTGCACCCTCCTCAAGAGGATCAACCTCAAGTTGGTGACATTGTACTGTGCAAACATCCTTTTTTTCCCGACCTTCAAATCGTTAAGCGGGTTCAATCTCTTGAAGAAGAAATGATTTTTCTCGTTGGCGATAACCCCGATCCTACGGTGAGTGAAGACTCTCATAATTTTGGTACAATTCACCGTGATGAAATCCTTGGGATATGCACTCAAGTGGATGAACACTTGGAATGATTGGCGGGCCTGACGGGGTTCGAACCCGCGACCGATGGATTAAGAGTCCATCGCTCTACCTGACTAAGCTACAGGCCCAACTAAACGGTCGAACCACCCGTATTTAACCATTGAGAAATACAACTTCACTTCAAGCGCCCATTTGGATTGACAAATGTTTCCACGCCCTTCGCACCAGCAAGTACGACCACATCACACATGTTATTGAACAATCCAACTTGGACCACGCCAGCAATGTTGAGTATCTCTTTTTCCATTGCTTCAGGGTCTTCAATTGTCGGCCCACAATGGGCATCGGCAATCATATTGCCGTTATCGGTGATGACTGGATTATCTCCCGACATTCTGCAATTTACGCGACAATCGAGTACGCGACCAAGCACTCGAATGGTTGCTTGGTGAGCAAAGGGTGTAATCTCGATGGGGAGTGGGAATGCGCCGAGTTTTTCGACTCTTTTTCTGTCATCGGCGACAACAACCATTCCGGATGATTCTTGTGCAACAATCTTTTCACGTAAAAGGGCAGCACCTCCTCCTTTGATGAGTTGGAATTGCGGGTCATATTCATCCGCTCCATCGATGACAACATCAAGACCGTCTATTTCAGAAAGTTCAACCAGTGGAATGCCTACTTCAAGCGCCAGTTTTTCAGTCGCAAGTGATGTAGGTACTCCGATAATTTCCAAACCCTCTTCAGCAATCATGCGCCCCAGCTCGATAACAGTGTGCTTGACAGTGGAACCGGTTCCCAGACCCACTTTCATCCCACTGCGGACATACGAGCAGGCTGCAATTCCAGCTTCCATTTTGAGCGTCTCCACATCGGTCATAAACGATGTTTCTCTGTAAAGCCCTTGAGCATTGCGACAAGAAATTCGAGTTTGAATCCATCCCTACGGGATGAGAGTTTGTTGGCCGAAGACTTTTGACCTACCATTGAACGGTGGATACTATGGGGTCAGTGCGAGCCATGCCAGTTCGTTGCTTTGCAGTGGTCACCTTGTTTCTGCTTTCTACACTGTTGCAAGGATACGCACTTCCAACAGAGAAATCCTTTGTCGAAGATGAAAACACTTCCTCAGCCCCTACTCAAATGGGACAATCGAACTTACTCTCAATAGGCTCATTCCCTGACGGAGCCAATACGAACACACGCCTTGGTATCCTTGATGGTGAAGCAATTCAATCTCTTGATGTTGATATTGATTCAGCCAACTTAGCCTCTTCGACCGGATATTCACTCACCGATTCACTCGATTTTTCTCGTAACACCGTTTATGATGGCGTTGATGTTAACGGTTCCTCCCTCACAATTTTGCCACAAGGATGGGAGTGGGATTTTGAGAACTCCAACCACGGATGGACGCTCGGCACACCTGCTTGGCTTTGGGGGCACGACAGTATTCTTGGCCCAACAAACGGTGTAAGCAGTGGCGCTAAAGCCATTTATACCTACAATGGCAATTATCCCAACGGACTTGGCACTACGATTTGGGCGACTTCTCCTGTGATGAACTGCTCTTCATGTTCAGGCTCATGGGACCTGTCATTCATGAAGCGTCTTAGCATTGAAAGCGCAACATGGGACCATGCTTACGTCGCTGTCAAAGGTACCAACGGTGCTTGGGCAACCGTGTATTCTTCTGGCTATACCCAAGACAGTTCATTTTCGTTACAAACCATCAGTATTACCAACTACATTGCAAACAATCCTTCTTTCCAAGTTCGATTTGGTATAGGTACGACCGACAGTTCAGTCAATTATGATGGTTGGAATGTCGATGATGTTTCTGTGATGCCAAGTGGTACTGGCGTATCATCTGGTGAAGGGAATTGGACCTCTGCCCCATTCAGCCCCTCCACCCTTGGACAAGGTGAAATGCGAACATTCGGATATCTCCATTTGGACGCAGAAGTTCCCGCAGGTGAAATTCTTGAATGGCAACTCCTCGATGCATCAACCTCTCAACCGATTCCAGGTTTTGAACACTCCACTGCTAAATCAATCGACCTCGGAATGATTGATTGGGAGAATTATCCAAGTGCACGCCTTAGTATTCACATGAAGAGTCAGGCTGGTGGAATACCCTCAGTCCATGGAATCCATTTTGAAGGAAAAATCGTTGAAGACTTTGAAGAAGATCCGACGGGTATGGGATGGCAGTTACAGTCAACCAGCTGGTCTCCTGGCCAAATCTCCGGAACAGGCACTCTGGTCTCAAAGCACTTCAACATCCGTTCAGGTTTTGCAGGTTTTGATTCAAATTGTTCATTGACGGGTAATGGTCAAATCGAATATTCTCTTGATGGTGGAGGAACATGGGTCGTACTCAACACCGGAACTCAGTGGCTTTTATCGCCTCACTTCACCGTTCAGTTTCGAGTGATTTCTACCGGAGGTAGTTGGACACTTGACACCTTTGATGTGGAAATGATTCGAACCAGTGTAGCGGATGGACTGCGCATCGACATCGGTATGGATGGTGTCAGTGATTGGTCGATGGAAGGACAAGGTATTGGCCGTTTGGGTATTCAAGACCGGTTATCAGATGGATCAATGTGGCAAACACATGCATCTTCTCCAGCAGGTTCTGCTGCCTTCAAATTCCTTCTTCCTGTTGGAGGTGTTTCCGGCTTTGAATTCGGTGTTGCATCTCCTGCTCAGCCAATGAACTCTCCTTTCTTGACGATGTCTATTGATGGACAAGATTTCATGTCCTCATCATTACCAAATCTGCAGGACCTGCAGGTCATCTCCCTTAGTTCAAGCGAATTAGCATCGATGAACAGCGCACTTTCTCAGGCCACAGTATCCGATGGTGTAGAAGGCCTGCCGATGGTCGAAGTGACGCTTCGTATCGGTTCTTCTTCAAGCAATGGCGATGTTTTGCTTGGTGGTCTGTTTGCTCCTTACGATTCAGAACTTTCACTGCAATTTGATTCGACTGATGCCGTGGTTATCGCTCTTAACGATGCGTTGCAATCGGTGAATTCGATTGGTGGTACCAAGGAACTTGCCTTACCTATCCGCATGTCCTCATCCGGAGCAATTCATTTCACGGTGGTTCAGCAATCAACACAGAGTTCTATTGAACCGGTTTCTCTCACAATTTCCAATGTTACAGACACATTCACTCCTTCAACGGATTGGATTGAAGTTACCAGCACGTTTGATTTCTCAAACTTAGGCGTGAACGATGCTGAAGCACATGTCAAAGCAAATGGGTGGGCTGTTGAACTGCATTTACTCGGTCAATCTGCAGAGTCTCATATTCGGTGCCAGGCTTTGTCGTTGCCAGTGTATGGCTCAGCTGTGAACGGCTGTCTCAAGCAAGGAACTTCCATGATTTGGGTTCATAACGGAGCCAATGGAGAAGTCCGAATGCTTGGCAGCGGCTCCTTTTTACAAGTTGACCATCGATTTAAGTTTACAGAGCAATGGAACGATGAAGAATCTCTTGCAGTCTCTGTCAACCTCATTGCTCCTACCGGACCAATGCTTCCAGTCAGCATGAACTTTGGACTTGGCTCTTCGCTCGGTGTAGAGAATGATGTATCAGTTGTGAACTGGGGCATTGTCAATGAAAATCAGGTTGAATCGATGCTCTCAGCACCTTACTTGAATCCTGGTGACGATGTTGTTGTTGAAGTTGAACTCGGTTTCGAAAATGTTCCAATGAGTCCTTCTCCTCGAACAGGTTCCACATTGGTTCGATTCCTCGTGGATGGAACTGAAATCCAATCATCCTCTCTCATCTCCAACGGAATTGTTTCTTTCCCATGGACCGTTCCAGTCAACAAAGAAAGCGTCACACTTTCACTTGACGTCTCTCCATTAAACGGCCAAGATATTGTTTTTGATGTTCCAAGCAGCGTTGTTTTTGAATTCGACACCGTCGACCCAGAACTTCTCTCTGTCAGTGTCTCTGAATTTGACCACGTCGATGCTCGTCCATTGACGCAGATTGAATTTGTCATTGCTGACCGTCCAATATTACCTTCTCATGCCAAGGTACACTACTGGCGCTCTTGGTTTGATGATGTCAATCAAGACGGTGTGATGCAGGAGAATGAAGTTCAAGAAAAGCCGCTCCTTCTTCCTGAAAATCTGACACTTGTCCAAGGAACATATACGATGGAAATTGATACCTCGAATGCGTTCAGTGGTTCTTACTTTAGTGGCTGGATTGAAGTCGCTGACCCAGCAGGAAACATGATGCTCGCATCTGGCTCATTTGACCAACCCCTGTTCAATGTTCAAATCAACAACGATGGCTCTCCACAACTTGGTTCTGCACCAGCAAGTTGGAACATTGGAGACTCGATTTGGATTCATCCAGGCGAATCGAATGTGTTACATCTCCCGTTATGGGACTTGAATGGAATTTCAGATATCGCCTATGTTGAACTTGATTTGGCAGGGAATCAAAACGAACCCGTTCTTCTCAAGTGGAATGCAACCAATGACCAGTGCACCAGCCTTGACATCTATCTCGATATTGAATCGTGTAACTTCATCCCAGCCCAAGCCAATAACTTGTTTTCATCAGAAGGTACGCTTGAAGTCAACTTTTCTCTTGAATGGGGCTTTGATCCCGATGTAAGTTTGACGCGTGTTCCAACAGTATTCATTCAAGATTATCGTGGTCAATCGAACACGCTCTCAGTTCCAGAATTAAGTTGGAAATTCTCTGGAGAAATGTTTGTTGAAGCGGATACGCTCACATATTCCATTGACGGAAATTCCGTCGATACACTTGGCACATGGGTCCAGCCACGACAGGATATTGAGGTAAGTGGTGAGTTGACATGGTATCGTTCAACACGTGCTGTTTGGCAACCGATTCAATTGGAACTTTTGCTTGGGCCAAGTGATGTCCAAGTTGACTCGGTTAACGGAACTTTTAGCGGCTCTGTTGCCGCCCCTCTCGCTCCTGGTTCATACGGTCTTTTCACCTCTCTTTATCAACCTCCAAACGGGGCTATTGACCGCACCCCTACTACGCCACCAGCTTGGTTTATCGTTGACAATCAAGACCCGACTGTCGTCGGTGTGCCTTCGCCTTCCAATGGTATTCGACTGTTAGAATCGACGTGGTCGGAAATCAACTTTGAGATACTCATCTCAGAGGCTGATCGATTGAATGAATCCTCATTGCTGCTTCATTGGGCAGTTCATCCAGAGGGCGTTGGTCTATCGAGTCAGTCGATCATCAACGGGAGTGAATCCCTCTCAATTATCGGCGGTCGTGCCTTTGGTGATACAATACCGTGCTCAACCATCTTGAATTTGGACGAATTGTTAACCTCGTCGATGCGAAATGAAGCCTTAGAACTTCGAGTATGGGCTACTGGGCAAGATTTTGCTGGACATGATATCAACCCCGTGTTCAATGATATTGACGCCCCACTCGCAGTTTGGGTTCTTGAGCAGCGTATTGCAGAATATTCCTTCAGCGTTCCAGAAATGAAGCCGAGTAGTAATTTTGCAGCAGGAGAAACCGTAAGTCTCGGTCTTTCAATCACCAATTCCGGCTTAGCGGATGGTGACGCTCAGATGTTTGTAGAACTCGTTGAGAGCAATGGGGCACGAACCCGCATTGATGCACGAGGAATACAGATTGAGTCTGGCAGCACCTACATTTACTCGAAGGACTGGATTCCTGACCGTTCAGGAACAATGTGGATTGAGTTCCAAATCATCAACGGTCCAATGGCTCAGTCGGAAACGGTCTATGTTGATGAAGCCCGTACAGACGGTCTTCTCGGCGGGATTTCTTCTGTGAACCCCGTTCTCTTGATTGTCATATTTGCACTCACTGTGTCATTGGTAGGCTTACTCATCTTTGGATTAAAGACATCTCCTCAATCACGACCTCTATCACTCGAACAACGACACATGGTGATTCAGCAAGCAGCACCTTCGCAACCAGCAGTTGCCCCACAACCAGCGGCTCAAGGACCATACGGTGCTCCGCAGCAGGCAGCATCTCCTGGCGAAAACCCATACCAGTGAGTTTCATTCATCATCCGAAGACTTTGAAACGGTGATGTTTACCGCATACTGGAGGGAGTAGGAGGATCGCTGACAGAGTTCGACTCTGAGGAAAGTCCCCTCTCCTAAGTGCAAACGGCTTACAGAAGTGAGAGAACAGAAATGGTCAGGTCAATGCTGCAGAAACGAACGATACAGGGTGTGTACAATGAAGTTGAAAAACCGAGATTGCCTTGTGGTCGATGAGACGAGCAACCCCGTTGGAGCAAGTCCAAACAGCCCTGTTGACGCGGCACGTCGAGGGGCAGGTAGGATGCTAAGTTGAATGCGGTCGCCGAAAGGTAACAGAAAGGGGCTTACTCCCTACTCCCTCCACTTCATTGTTTATCTTCGAGAAGAACAGCCTCGAGCGGTCGCATAGAAACTGCTGAGGCTAATGCTATGCCGTCTCCATGATCAATCCAAGGCTCTTCACCTCGTATCGCCGCACGCAGTGAATGTTCAGCAGAAATGACTGATGGTAGCAAAAACGTACTCGTAATGAAAGCAAAGAATATCAGCAGACACATCACGAGGAAGAAGTTCACCAAACCAGGGAATGCTGCAAAGCATCCTGCAGCAATGCCGGACATTGTCGTCACCGTCGTTTCAAAGATGGTCTGCCCAGTTTTTTCTATAGAATTGGCAATTCCGGCCGGAGTTTCACCTTCTTCACGAATTCTATGCATGACGTGGATTGAATCGTCAACTCCAATTCCGAAAACAATTGTACCAATCATCGCAGTAAAGATATTGACATTGACATCTCCACTCTTCATCAGTAATGGTTGCCAAAGAATGACCACTGCAACTGGAATCATGGTGTAAATCCCTAATCGTGGTGAGCGGAATACTATCGATAAGAGAACGGTGAGCACGAGCATTGTGATCAGTGTTGTCGATGTTTGAGCATCGTGTATTCCTTCGTTGATATCCAAGGATACAGGCAATCCACCAGTTAGCAGTGAGGTCTTGGTTTGACCATCCACTTCGGGCTCATTGGTGAGAAGAAGGTCGATTTCATCTCGTAATTCACCAGCTACATTGAGGTTCATGTAAGGTTGAGTGACATAGACAATTGCCTTGGTTCCTTCTTCATTGAGTAGCATTGAACGAACTTCGTCAGAAAGGGTATCGAACACCACATTGACCATGTCCTTACGCAGACCTTGACGTCCGTCTTCGCCCGTTAATTCAAGGCCGAGCCACACATTACATTCTATGGGGTCATTACTGTCCCAGCAAGGGTCATGGAGCAAATCCCACAGACTTCCTTCATACAACGTAACGCCATCGGCTAACGTAATGGTTGCTGGAATTGTTTTCAAGAAGGTGATGATGCTTGTTGTATTGGTTTCATCAACCTGGTCAATTTTCATTTCGATAGCATCAATGGCATCTAAAACTGGAAGGTCACGAATATTGTCCGTTTTATTCTGTTGAGCCTGCAGTGTTCGCTCTTCTGCATCAAAGATAAACAGGGATGTTTGACCTCCGCTGAACGCTCTTGAATAATTGGCGAGCATGTTGAGAGATTCAATACCATCAGGTGCTTCAGAAGAACCCGTAATTGGTTCATTCATCGTATCCCAATTTGACACTCCAACGCCAGTGACAAAAATAGCGGCGAAAAGAATCACTACTATTCCAAGAACAGAGACAGGGAAATTGGAGACCTTGTTGAGAATATCTTTCACAAACGCAGGGTTGCTTCTTTTGTTGAATCGCAACATCCATGCCAAAGTCGGTACGAGGATTATGCTGAACACGAGTGTGGAAAATATTCCCAAGCACAACGTGATTCCAACAGAGCGAATAGGTGAGACTGAAACGATTTGAGGAGCGATAAGAACTGAGAACCCTACAATGGTTGTCAGTGCCGATAAAAACACTGCCACACCTGTCGAACGGGTCATTTCAAGAACACACTTGCGATAAAAATCGAGATCCCAAAGTTCGGGAACTTCTTCAGGAGGTTTTCCTTGCTTTCGCCTTCGCTCGTTTTCATCATGCGCCTTGTCAATTTCCTTTCGACGTACTTCCTCAATTCGGTTGACCATATGCAGTGCATAGTCCACCCCTAAGCCAATGAGAATAGGGAACGTCGCAATAATCATCGGGGTTAATGTAATGTCCATAAGCACCGATGAACCGAATGTTACAGCAAGCGCCATCACAATTGGCGTGCCGGTAATCACAACGACTTTCAGCGAACGGTGAAGGAAGGTAATCACCAAAATTGTGATAATGACCGAAAGGGGTAAAATTTTGATTAAATCATCGTAAATAGAATTCGAGATGTCTTCAAGGACTTTAGTGAGTCCTGTAACGGTCATGTTGGTATTTTGCATATCGTTTGAACGATTGTCGATAACGTCTTGGAAATGTTGGTGCAGATGGCTAAAATCTCTGAAATTTGCGACGCTTGGGTCATGATGCATTCCAATGACAATCGCAGCAGTATCCCAGATTCCATCACCATCAAGGTCGTTGGTTTTATTCCCGTCTCCATCACTGTCATAACTGAGGTCCATGTCATTGGTATCTTTGAACAAGGCATCAAAACCACCGTCGGATTCTTCGATAATCTGGTCGATAGTTTGCTGGTCAGGGATTGCATACGCCCCTCCTCCGGGTAAAAGATCACAATCAAAATCTAAAGGAATGCGGGTATTGATTCCATGAGTACACAATGAATTGTTAAAACGCCCATCAGCAGAATTGATTTCCTTAATGACTTGTGCAGGTGAAATAATCCAAAGAACACCATCATCACGTCCATGGTCGTCTTTACTGTAATCGATCCCTCGACCAGTACTTCCTGCCCCGTTGACATTGTTATCATCTCCTTCAACCCAACTTATTTCATTCAAAAAGGCCTCATTGGTGATGTTGAGGGTGTTGGCAGTATCGAAAGCATTTGGTGTCCTGACATAGATAATAGCGATATCAGTCGACCATTCCGTTCGAACTTCTTTCAAAAGGTCAGTTGAAGGCGCTCCGTCGGGAAGGAATATTTCGACATCGTCATCGATTTGCTGTTGAAACGAGAGTCCCTGTTGCGCAAAAAAAGCAGCGATAATGACCAGAAGAATGACGACAGTGGCAGGGGAGGCGAGAATGCTGCTGTACATTTGGTCGACTCGCCGAGCGGTTATGTCGTTTGCCTGATTGCGGACTGAGGAAAGCCGATTACGGATATTCTCCCATTCGCCTCCCTTCTGCATGGTGATGCGATAGAGAGGTGGCCTTTGAATGATGCTCCATATAGGGCTGTTCTTTGAAGAAAAGAACTCGGATTAGTCGAGTCCAAATTCTCGTACCAATAAGTGTCGCAAAAATCCTCGAGCGCTTTGCAAAACTAGGCCTGTCGCCATAAGTGAAAGCCCGAGAACGCCGATCCAAATTGCCGAAAGACCGGGGCCGACAAAACTGTCGATATGGCCTGTGACGCCTTGTGCAGTATTCATTCCCATTGCAGCTCCAGTTGCAAGAAGTCCAGCACCAGGTAGCCCGAGGACGAGGAGCGGTTTCTTTTGCGAGAGAGAAAGCATTGCCCATGTGAGGACGGTAAATCCGTGAGATACTGCGGTAAAGTTTGACCCTTTGGGGACATCATAACGAATTATTGTAGGAACTTCAATGATTTGTAATTGCTTTTCACGTGCGTCTTCAAGCATTTCTAAAGAGAGTTCCATTCCTTCTGAATCGAAGCGAAGACGTTCGAGTGCCGTCTGTGAAAAAGCACGGAATCCTGATTGGGTATCTTTGATACCAAGGTCACTGGAAAGATTACTTGCAGCTGTGATCACTTTGATGCCAAGTCTGCGATAAGCAGGCATGTCAGTTCCACTCCCTCCTTCGACGAACCGTGAACCAATTGCAAAGTCTGCTTCACCAGAAAGAATAGGTTTGAGCAGTTTAGGTATGTCTGAGGCGCGATGCTGTCCATCGCTGTCAAGAACGACGAGGGCATCGACATTGAGGTCCTTTGCCTTGATGAACAAGGTTTTGAGTGCGCCGCCATAACCCCGATTCACTCTGTGTCGGATGACAGTTGCGCCGCATGCTTCGGCTATGCGTGCACTCGAATCAGAAGACCCATCGTCAATACAGATGACCGCATCTACATATCGTAAAGCGGTTGTTACAACCGTCCCTATGGTCTCCTCTTCATTGTACATGGGCATGCCTGCAACGATGAAACGTTTTGCAGAATCTCCTGTGTTTTTCAGAATACCACCCGACTCTTGGCGGTTTCCAGTCATATTTAGTAATATACCTAGCAGTATTTATTATATTTAGTATTCAAACGGTTTGGGCTTCTTCAAGGGTCGAAACCCCTGAAGAAGCGGCATCGTGTTTCTATGAAGCACGTCAAACATTCAAACGAAAGGCGTTCAATCTTGAAGTTGTGTCACAGTTGTAACTGCACGTTCTCCATTGAGAACCTTTTCCAGAGCATTGAGCGACATGACCAATGGGACATAGGCTTGTCCATCGCTGGTAACATAGGTTGAGCAATCGGAAAAGGCAGCTGTATTGATCGAGATTTTTAAGGCTCCACCAGCGTTGCTTTTCCGGACATATCCTACCAGTATGTTCGTTGTTTCATCTTCAGTTTCAGGCATCGTTTTTTCATTATTTTTTGGCACGTTTTTCAACTCCATCGCCGGGATTTCTCCACGGCGGTAACATTGTAGGATTTGATGAAAGGTTATCAAACACATGGCTGTTTTTCTCAACCTTTGAAATTGGTTTGATAGCAACAAATTGACCAAAGGCTCATACATAGGCGTTTCTTGATTCAACCATGCGAGCATTGGTCACCGGTGGTGCAGGCTTCATTGGTTCTCATTTGATTGACCGATTAGTTGCTCGTGGAGACACTGTTGTCGTACTCGACAATCTTTCGAGCGGAAAATTGCATTTTATTCAAGGACATATCGATTCAGGTAATGTCTCTCACATCCAAGGGGATATCACCAATTTCGACACCGTACTTTCTGCTATGGAGGGCATTGATTGCGTTTTCCATCTTGCAGCGAATCCAGATATCAGACTTGGCACCCGTATTACCGATACGGACTTGAAACAAGGAACGCTTGCGACGTACAATATCGTTGAATCTATGCGTCGATGCGATGTCAAGAAAATTGCCTTTGCCTCTTCTTCGGTTGTCTATGGCGAAAATGCTCCACTTCCTACACCCGAGACGCATGGCCCGTGTATGCCCATTTCCTTGTATGGTGCGAGTAAACAAGCCGGTGAAGGGCTCATCAGCAGTTGGGTTGGAACCTTTGGCTTGCAAGCTTGGATCTTCCGATTTGCAAACATTATCGGTACACGGGGCACGCATGGCGTGATTTTTGATTTTATTCACAAACTCAAAGCCGACCCTTCACGACTTGAAGTTCTTGGAAATGGTCTTCAGGAGAAATCATACATGGAAGTCGAGGATTGTGTCAACGGTATACTTCATGTTATGGAACATTCAAATGACTCGCTGAACCTGTTTAACCTCGGCTCGCATGACACTGCATCTGTTCGAAGAATTGCTGAAATTGTGGTTGAAGAAACTGGATGCGTCGATGCATCAATCGAATACACCGGTGGTGACAGAGGTTGGGCCGGTGACATTCCAAGAGCCATGCTCGGGATTGATAAGATGATGTCAACAGGCTATGATGTCCGATACAACAGTGAAGACGCAATCCGTCACACTGCAAAAGCACTAATTCAAGAAATTGGAATTGATGAGGAGATGAACGAATGAAGTATACCTACGATGATGAAGCAGATGCACGAACAACGGCATTAATTCGGGTGATGGCCCTTTTCTTTGTTGGCATTATGATTATTGCAGCCACAACAAGCCCTATTGCAACTGGAACCAAAGAAGGAGAACGTGCTCCTGCTCTTGAAGGTAAATACTACAACGGTAGCGGATGGTTCGATTTTAATTTAGAATCCTATTGGGACCCACTATGGGAAGAAGGCGACATCACTGGACAGTGGGTCGCTCTGGAGTTCATGGATACAGACTGCCCATATTGTATTCAATCTGCGGAAGATATGTCTGCGAATGCCAATGATTTCGGAAACCAAGATTCGGGCTGGGATGGAGCAATGGTCAATTTCCTTGCGAGTGTTGCTGAATTGAATATTGATGGCCATGATTCAAGTCGTTCTGAAATAACCGCTTTCCGTAACAAGATTGCAGACTCTGGCGAAGATTGTGCCAGTATCGATTGTGGTGCTCGACCAGGTAGTGCGCACAATTTCCCATATATCGATGACTTGGACCTTGATAACATGAAGAAATGGAAGGTTTCCGGCACTCCGAGTTATTATCTCATACAACCCGATGGAATCATCGCTTGGAGTTCAGCTGAAAATCAAGGTGAATCACTTCGTGATGCTATTCTTACACTTGTTCCCCGGGAGAGTGCTTCTTAATGGATTCCAATCTTCAACTGATGTTGTATCTGATTCCAACCATTGTTGGAATGCTTTTGGTACTTCCACTCGGTCGCTCAATTGTAACACCTTTTAGTGAAAGGTATACGTCATTGGCTACAGAGCGTGGTCGCGTCTTCTTTGGACTTATCGTCACGTGTATTGCAGGGGCTGCGGTCTCTTTCCAAACACTTTGGATATCGTCAAAAGTCAGTGAAGGAGGAAACTTTTGTTCTTCGAATACTGTCTTTTCCTGTGACGATGTTATTGGTAATGCAGAATACAATGTCGATCCAATTTTGGGACTGCCATGGGGTGGCATCGGTGCTGCAACGTTCTGTATCCTTTTGTATTTGGTCTACTCTTCTTCAAAAGAACCGAATGCAGACTGGGTTACACTTCACTTGAAATTGGGTGCACTCGCTACTTTTACCGGTTTCTTTGTAATCGCACTGCTCGTATACTATGAAATTCAAATGGAGAAAATTTGCCAATACTGCACAACTGCTCACATCGCAAATGTCGCTGCATTCATCGGTTTCTTCCGATTGGTAAGAATGAACGATTCGAATGCTTGGAATGAATCTTGACTGGTGGTTAAATGAGCCGTGAAACAACTTTCTGGTCTGTATTCACTGCTCTGGCTCTTGCTGCACTCCTTGCACTTTATGCTCAAGACCAAGGTTTCTTTGAAACTGAAAATGAGCAAGTCTCATCGGGTGAGAATGAAACTTCGCCTTCTGACGTTCATTCATCTGCCAATCTTACTTCGACCGCAGATTCACCCGACTCCTTAGCATTGGAATGTCTTGACCACAGTGGGCTGGCTCGTCATGACCACGTCACATTACAGATTTTCATCAATGGAAGTCCATACACTGTCGAATCAGCTATTGGTATTCAAACAGATATCTGCAACGGCAATGAAAATTACATGCACACCATTCACACACATGATGATACTGGAAAACTCCATGTTGAATTAAACGAGGCTGGAGACATTTCACTCGGTGTGTTCTTTGACATTTGGGGATATCATTTCAATGAAACTGGAATTTTCGATCACCGAGCAAATGAGACCCATGAGATGGCTATGTATGTTCATGCATCAAACGAAAATGCCACAGAGGAAAATCGGGTGACTTCATTTGACGACTATCTCATTCTAAACGGCGAAGTAATCGAAATTCATTACCGACCTATAACCGGTTAAGGTGTGAAGCATCCTTCGAAGAACAAGGAATCAGCAGTCGTCTGGATTTCTTCCATCCGGTGTACGGTCACATCGATTCGTTCATTTTCTACGTAGGTTTTTCTTAGTTCATGCAATAAACTTCTCTGCACATCTGCAAGATTTTCGCCATACAAAATGTTGAGGTGGTGATTTTCCTCTCCATTAACGGATACGGTGTATTCTACGACCCACTCTTTGAGGGGGTGCCTTTCATCCCAGGTTACGTCTTCCCATGTTTCTGCCATTGTATATACATTGACGGGGTGGCTTATCAATCCTACGCACCTTTGCTTCGAAATATTTCCGGATTAAGGCCTTATTCTTCCGCTTCAAGGATAATCGGTGCAGATTTCTCCTTTGCTTTGTCTTTTCTCGGCAAGATGGCGGCGACTCCAGCAGCAGTGGCAAGAAGGAGTATGAGAGGAGTTGGAGACCAAGATTCCGGAATGTCTCGAGAACGGTATGCGAACTCTACAGTACCGTAGGTTCCGAGCGAAGCGTTATGATTTGTAATGGCGTCTTCGGTATTTTCATGGACCAAAAGAATGCTGAATTCCTCTTTTGCAGTAAACGTGATTTCAAAATCTTGTTCACAGCCGAGAGGTGCTTGTGTACGCAGTAATCCCACACTGACTTCGATTGTGGAGGTGTTCAATCGACATTCGGCGGTGGCAACTAATACTCGGTCCCGGTGCATCTCTCCAGGGTTTGTGATTCCATCAGGAACTACTTTTTGGTGCTCTATCACGAGAAATGTCAGTTGAGTTTTATTCAGTTCCCCATTTGAAGGCACAAAAGCAAGCATGCGTGCCGTGATTTCATCACCGTTTTGAACGACATCAAACCGAAGTGTCGATGTCGATTGGCGAGTGAGTTCCAAATCGAGGATGTCTCTTTGAACATCGACCCAAGCTTCGGTGCCAGAACGTGGGTTCTTCCCCTCAACAAAAAATGTGGGTGAAGGTATTGAATCTCCATGGATGATTCCAAGCCGATTTATCCGATGTTGGGCTGCCGGTGGTTGAAATCCATCAAGGCCGTCCGAGGGGTGATAGGCGACCATTGCAATCCGTGAACCATGGGAGTCTGCGACACCCATCAAATAGGGGTCAATTTCCGCACAGGTCGGGCACCACGTCGTTGTCACTTCTTCAATCAAGAGACTTCGACCTGTGGATTCGGTGGCGATTGGTTCGAGCAGTGTTTCGCTTGGCTCAACAACCTTCGCTTGAACAAATCCGCTGCTCGATGTCAAAATCAAAAGGCTGATGACGCAAAACAAATGGAATTGAAGGTGTTTCAACATAGAACTCCTTCTCCCATACCATGGCGAAGGCGGCGACCCCCTTCATCCCTTTGTTTCACCTCTGAAAGAAAGGGAGGTTTCTTGAACAGGAGAGTGGCGAAGGACAACTGGAGGATTGAACTTGGCTGATCACTGGATTGAAAATCACAAACGTGATTCTTGGCGTAGACAAGCCAAGGCCAGCGGTTATAGAGCTCGCTCTGCATTCAAACTGAAGCAGATTCAAGAGCGCTTCGGCTTACTTCGCGAAGGAGACATCACCCTTGACGTGGGCTGCCATCCTGGTGGATGGGCGCAAGTGGCGACAGAATTGGTCGGTGAGTCCGGTTGGGTCATCGGAGTCGATTTGGAAGCCTGTCAGCCTGTTGAGGGCTCAATTCTCCTCGTAGGTGACATCACAGAACCTCATACTCAACAACGGGTTCTGGATGAATTGAACGAACGACCTTTGAATTCTGTGATTTCAGATATTTCTCCAAACATCACTGGCAAGTGGGATATGGACCAAGCGGTTGCGATGACCTTAGTTGCTCATGTGTTTGATTTTTCACTGCCATTGCTTTGCAAAGGAGGCTCATTTGTTTCCAAACTTTTCCAAGGCGTAGGTGTCGAAGAGTTGATTGATGTCGTCAAGCCTTATTTCTCTGACGTTCGTCGTTTTTCACCTCATGCATCACGTAACTCTTCCTCTGAAGTGTACTTGATTTGCCGAAATTTCATGCCATGGAAGTTTAGAAAATCCAATGTTTTGGAAGGTTATGAAACTGCATTGAATGTCAAGTTGGGTGGTGACGATATTGAAGAAGCCCCAGATATCATCACGTCTTCCTTCTCAGTTCGAAAAAAGAAAACCGAATAGTTTGATGAGCATTGAGGTGAATCTCACCTCATGGAACGCAACTCCACTCCTCCTGAAACGAGAAAGAAAATCATCCACACCCGGCAAAAGATTTCAGAACTGAAAGCAAACCAACCGATTCAACGACTTGAATTGGTTTTACTACGAATCTATCCACAGCGTATGGTCTATTCAGAACATTATGTCGGGCCAGTTGCAGCTGCATGTGGCCGAGATGAGACAGGTCTTGTTGGCGTCGTTCTGTGGGGTGAGCAAATTCAGCGGGTCCAAGTCGGTGACATCGTATCGTTTGAATCGGGTTGGTGTAGAGAGCGAAAAGGAGAGCTTGTTGTCAGTACAGGGCGGAACGGCCGGTTGTCTATTCTCGGGCGTTAAACGAAATTTAGCAGCCTTTGGAGGCGTTGAAGAGCCGTTTTCGAGTGCAAATGAGAGATGTTTCAGCACGCAACCATAAAGAAGGGGAGGGCGTGGGCCATTTGTTCCTGAGGACCTATTATGACTGAAAGAGCAAAAAATTGCACATCATCCGGCGTTCCGCTTGAAGAAACCGGTTCAACTTCATTCCCTTGTCCAGGTTGCGACTTCGCTATTGGACGCAGTCCACGTTGCCGTAATCAAGGTGTTCTCTACATCTGTCCAAATCCAGAATGCAATTACCAGGGGCCCTGAGGTGAGATCATGGGTATGGTAGCAATGACGTACAAAATCAATCCAGATGCTGATGCTGAGAATGTTGACGCAGATGCAATCGCAGCAGCGGTTCAAGGTCTTAGTGACGACATTTATGACGTCCAATCCGTCGAAGTCAAACCTTTGGCTTTCGGACTAAAATTTGTTCAAATCCACGTTGTCATGAACGACGGCGAAGGACTCGCAGATGCTTTGGAAGGAAAGATTTCACAAATCTCCGGTGTTGGAGAAATTGAAGTTCTTTCAATGGGTCTTCTTTGAGTTCCACTCACAATTGATGCAGTGGGCAACGCATAAATTCTCTTAGCAGAGTCGTTGCGTAGCTTCCAGATGAAAGTACAAACCTGAATCGAATACATGCGCCTTCAGGATGCCATCGGCTGTTCTTCATCGGTCCACTCTTCCATCGCTCACCCATTGAGTCATCGTTCGCAATTGGAACACTGTCGACACTCATTTCTTTGAAACTTGTAACGAGGGACCTTCGAGTTCCTCTGGTTGAAAGGCGAGGGATTGCTTCGACTTGCCAACTCACATCTGCTAAGCCCATTTGTTCGATGACGTTCTTCTCAATCACTCCACCCAAACCTTCACAGGTTTGAATTTCACTTCCAGGAAGTGGTCCAGTAGGTGCTAATCGTCCAAGTTGACAATTTCGGATGATTCGAGGGAGAGTACGCTCTTCGACAAGGACGCAACTCGATGCATCCAATTGACCCTTTTCATCGATGCGACCGACGTAGTCACCTCCAATTGGAGTGCTGATCGGATGGCCCTCTGATAGTCGAGCATGGAGAGATTTGTTGAACACCACAGATTGCAATGCATGGATTGTCATTAATTGGAGATTGCCTGGTAACTTTTTGAAGGCACCAATATAATCGTCAGGCCTGTGAAGGAGATGTTCAACCATTTTCCGCTCAAATCCAAGCCACTTGGGCGCTAATTCAAGCCCTTCTTGGGTTGGTCCATTGTTTCGTACATGTTCTCGGAATGCGGCTACATCTGCATTCTCCGATTCACCAGCCATTGCGATATACGTGAGAGCTGCTTGCTTCCAATCCTCAGATGTAACGTGTTTACCTACTTCAGCAGTAACGGGTCGTCCTGCACCAAAACGTTGAGGTCCAATCCAATTTGGGAATGTACCTTCTCCGAGTTTCAGTTCCATTTCTTTTTGAATAGTTTCAACCTCGCTCAATGCCTCTTCAACGGACATTGGTGTTCCATCTTCATGGGCGCAACCTCGAATGACAATCGTGAAGCGATTTCCTCGATGGTTTCCAAAACCGATTTTTTGGTGGGTGCGTCCGAGAACTTCGATATCGACGTCAGGAATTTCCACTCCAGCTACTTTGGCTTGAGGTGCATCGATGACAAACAGTTGTTGAGTGACTGCTCGCTTATCCTTTGTTCCCGCAAAAAAGATACGATTACGAGGGATTGAAAGGGCTTTAGCCAATGTGTTACAGAATCGATTTGTCTCCCAGTTTGTGAGCATGATTTTGGCAACAGTAAATCTTCCACGGTTATCTAAATGAACGGGTGTTGAAATCTCTTCAACTCGAAAATCGGCAACTCTTGCTTTCAAAACGCCACCAATGCCCTGGGTATTGGTAGCATAACCGTCAAGGCCAATGGATTCTGCGAGAGAATCCGTCCATGTGGTCATTTCAATACCCCATTTAGAGGCTGATGCTTGAGAATTCCTTGGCAAGTCCTGAAACGATCTCTTTCAAGACCTTATCAGACGAGTTTTTACCAGAGGTTCGAATGTAAAATTCTGGGTCATCCAATTCTGGATGTCCTGGGAAATAATTTGCGTATTCCACTTTCGTGCTGTTGTTGAGGCGTTCGCGAAGCATTTGCAAAGCTGTATGGCTTTCACCGATGACTCGCAAGCGAAGTTCATTCTTTTCATTGAGGAGGACTTTAACAGGCATTCCAATCGTTCTTGCGACCTACCTTCTTGTTTTGAACCTTCTCCTTGGGTTACTCTGTATAAAAGCGTAATAATCTTCTGGGAGCCGAATTAAAATTTGCGAGAAAGGCACTTCTTGAGAACATTCGACCCCGTTTCTTTTTTAGTGTCTTTGCGTCGCGAGAACAATGGATACGACCGCTTTGGAAGAACGGATGGCCGGATGGTCGTCTGCGTTCCAACGTATGGCTCCAGTATTTCTTGTCATCGTTACCCTGGTGACAGTTGCTCTCGGCGTTCATTTGGTTGTCTCACCTCCGACTTTCAACACTGATTTAGCCGACTTTGCACCTGAGTCGGATTCCAGAGATGCGCATGATGAAATCCATCAATTCTTTCCGAACGAAGCTCGGCCATTATTCGTTCATGTTTCTGCTGATGATGGCTCTAATATACTCTCTATAGAAAATCTGCACATCATGGACAGTCATCTTTCACACATCGAGAATGAGTCTTCCAAGCGCCAAGATGCCGTGGCTGTGTGGACCACTGCACCGGGTATTGTTCAACTGGCCCTTGATGAAGAAGCCAACGGTACTTCATTGAATAGTATACAGTCTTGGAGTGAAATCCTCGACCTCTTGTTTGAGGAAGATACCGTTTGTTCATTGACTGCTGATGACCAACTCCTTTCGGCAGCACGTTATGCCTCTTCTGCCCTCCTTCACACCGATTTGAATGTTGATGCGAGTTGCGAATATCTCAAGGATGGAACCGGTAATGCAGCTCCAACCGCAACATCAACGCTTTGGGTTTTAGAAATTGACCCCGATTTGGAAGAGGAAGAGAGAAAAATCATTCAAGACCAATTCAGGACTGAATTTGCTCATCTCTCAGAATCTTCTGAACTCACTTACGGTGTGGCTTCGCTTGACTTAATTTCGTTTGATATCGACCAAGGTACTTTTGATAATCTTACCTTACTGGTCGTCCTTGCATTGTTGGTCGTCGTTCTTCTTTTGGCGATTGCTTTCCGCTCGATCAATGACGTTGCTTTCCCGCTCATCGGTCTATCATTTGCGTTGATTTGGACGTATGGTATCTTGAACTATTTTGGAGTTCGTTTTACCGCTCTTGAAGTGGCTGTCGCCCCACTTGTTCTTGGATTGGGTATTGATTATGCGATTCATTTACAGCGTGCTTATTCAGCAATTCGAAAAGAACAAGACGACCCTGCAGAAGCATGGTTGCGAGCATGTGCAAGACTCTCAGTTCCACTTTCATTAGCGGTCGTTACTACTGTGGCAGCATTCCTTGCGAACGTTATTTCTCCCTTACCTCCAATTGCGACATTTGGTTATGCCCTGGCATTCGGAGTTTTGTGTGCCTTTGTCTCTTCAACGGTTGTTGTTGGCGCCCTTCACGTCGTTCGTAAGAAGATGTCTTCGGTTAAAGCGAGCCAAGCGATTACGATGCCAAGTTTGGTCACCGCAATCGTAGGAGTTCAACAAAAGCAACAAGTTTCAGTTTTACTTGTCACCATACTTCTTTCAGGAATTTCAATATTCGGTGCTGTATCACTTGAGACGGATTTCGATTTAGCAGACTTTGTTGACCCTGACATGGAAATCATGCAAGTTAGGGAAGACATGGCGGATAGCTACGACAGTGCAGGCTGGAAATTGATTTACATTCTCTTTGAACCTGTAGAGTCCTCTTCAACCATTCCTGGTGATTCATTAATGCTCAATGAGTTACGTGGATTACACAAAGATCTGGAAACGAACCACGATGTTGTTGGCACTGATGACGCACCTGCATCTCCCTCCTATGAAGGGCCTTATGTTGTTCTTCGTGATGCAATTCTACGCAATTCCTCTTTTGGTGATGCATATAATTTGGAAGTGTATGCCGGTGATGTTTACCTTCAGAATACTTCACTTGACCTTCACCTTGCGACAGTCTTTTCTGAACTCTCATCAAATCAAACGGTCGCTGATGCATTAACGGGCGAAACATGGGCTCAGCGTATCGAACAAACGGTTTACCTCGTCGATGGAGAACTCAAATATTTGCGAACTGAAGTGCGTGTTGAAGCCTCAACTTCTGCCCAATCTCAAATCGTCATCAACAACATCGAGGAGCAACTTGGTAGCACTGAAAATACGGGAACAGTTCGCTACAATCTCGAATCCCATGCGAACTTACACGTCACCGGAGACCTTGTAATTTTACAGACTGTGCTCGATGGCTTGAATGCTTCTCAAATCAAATCGACAACAATCTCTCTCTTTGTTTCTATGCTGGTCTTGTTAGCCTTGACACGTCGTGTTGTTCCTGCACTTGTTGTTCTTTTACCAGTCGCTTTGGCTTCACTGTGGGTGGCGGGGTCAATGTTCCTGCTTGGGCTAAAATGGAATGTTCTGACCGTTATGGTGACGGCGTTAACAATCGGAATTGGGATTGACTATTCGATTCACATGTGGCGGCGTATCGAAGTCGAACTTGCGCGCAGAGATACCCACTGGGAAGCGCTACGGGCTGCACTTTCAACAACTGGTGTTGCCTTGATTATGAGTGCTCTCACGACTGCATTTGGATTCCTCGTCTTGCTGTTTTCACCGATGCCTGTCATTCAAGACTTCGGATTGATTACCGCAGTGACTGTGTTCTTCTCGTTAATACTCGCTCTCTTGCTCTTACCAGTTTTGGTTGAACTTTCAGCACGAAATAAGGAAGAAGTCTTGGAACTCGATGATGGAAGCGTCATTGAAGGCTAACTAAACTGCAGCAAGCGCTTCGGTAATTTCCTTCATCGAGAGGCTTTGCTCTCTTGCTACCAATGCCAAGCACATCCACATACTGGCGTATTGCAATGCCTGATGTTTTCTCTTTGCCCTGCGCTCGACTTCTTCAAGAGAAATTTCCGATGCCTTCGAAATATATTTTGAAAGACGCTGAGTGAGTTTTGCTCGCGGGTCATTTGAATCTGGTGAATGATTTAGTGGTTGTTTCTTTGTTGGAGTTGGAGTTGGTGGCATTACTGACTTTTGTTCAGTTGGAACAGGTTGTTCTTGACGCTCATTCGCATCGATTGGATGAAGGAGTCGGGATGGACGTGGAAACCAACCGAGAGGGGAGTGAACATCCGTGAGTGATACAGTGGGCTTGAGAGCGTTTTCCTCTCCACTGAGCCAACCTTTACCGATCAATGCTTGAACGATTTTTTCAGCTTCACTGGGGTTTACCCACTCCATATCAAACGAAAGAATGCGTTCAATATCTAATGCGTCAAGTGCTTCTCCATCCCGAAAGCAGATGGCAAGGACACGTCGAATATCTTCGATATCTTCACTCGCCATGGATGCAACACCGGTTAACACTTCAAGAAGTTAAGCATTCGACTCAATGGGTTCGTGTGAAGGATTCGTCAGGGTTTTGCTTCCAAGTTCCGCACATCGAACCAGAATAGATCGTTTGACCCCCTTCATACTGGTAATCTCCGCCACCAGGCAACTGAGTATAATCTGGAACCGACGTCCCTATCTGCGGTAGATTCGGTATTGCTTGAACCGGTTCACTCTCTGCCTTCACTTCTGGGTTGTTGACTTTGGGTGGTGGTCCTTTGAGTCCTGAAGGTGCTTTCTTTTGCCCACCGCTTCGTTGTGGAGGTCCAGTAAGTGTCTTTGATTCACTGGATTTGCCAATGTCTTCTTCATCGACTTTCCTCATTCGAAGTAC
Source organism: Euryarchaeota archaeon TMED99 (assembly GCA_002170315.2). Taxonomy (GTDB): domain Archaea; phylum Thermoplasmatota; class Poseidoniia; order Poseidoniales; family Poseidoniaceae; genus MGIIa-L1. Next base: position 22,492 of record NHFA02000030.1, on the reverse strand, counting down.
GACCACTGAGAGTGCAATTATGCACAGTATTCCGCCTCCAGCAGAGACTGCAATGACCATCGTCGAAATACCATCATCTTGGCTCGTAAAATTCCGTGTCCAAATATTATTCACTTCGCTCAGTTCCCATATCTCTTGTTCCTGGTCAATTTCAATCTTTAAGGTCCAGTCTCCATCTGGTACTGTTAACGAGCTGCGAATATTGACTGCGGTATTCTCAGAGATTCCGGGGAGTGATTCACGAGCAACAATTGTTGACTCCTCTCCTTGAATAACGCGAATCGAAATATTAAACGGAACTTCAATTTCCTCACCTGAACTGAGAATTTTCATCTCCATNCGTAATGTAGAACCTGGTTGGGTATCTCCTTCAAACTCTACTGAACTGATCGCAAGATCTGGGCCGATGTTACTGAGGGATGAAATCAGCCAAGGATTGTTTGCGGAATTACCATCGGAAGCAGAAAGAATCCATCCAGCATCATCNCTTCCACTTGCCCAACAAGCGATGTTTGATTGGGTTGANAGGGTCGATGGGTCGCCTTGCTCAGCAAAGTTGAAGACAAAACTAAACATTGTTTTGCCGTTAAACACAGTGGTTGATTCACGACTTAATGTNATGACTGGCCATTCAAAGTCGAGCGCCCGTATTTGGCAACTGAGGGTTAAGTTCCCACTCCAAGAATTTGCTTCATCAATATTGACTCCAATTTCCACACTGTCCAGGTGATAGCGTGAAACACCAGTCGTCAATGTTGACGGCATCAATTTGGGCGCTTCACCATCTAAAATCATATTCGGCAATTCAGTGGTGAAGAGTTTTTCAGAATCATAAGGGTCCCANATTTCCAAAACTGATTGATGCCAGAGGCCTGACCCGATTGGAGTTTGAATTTGAGTCGATAAGTATCCATCAATGACTTCTGCCGAGAAACTACTCGAAAAGAACTCATTCTGAATTTTGCCCCGCCAAAATATAGACACGTAACCGTTGTATGAAGAATTGCTAATGAGGTGATTCATCGTGGCATTCAGTTGCACGTTCTCTCCAGAAATCATACTCCATCCTGAACTCAGTTCACCTTGGACTGGTCCTTCAATATCAGCGAGAGGTTCGATTTCGATTGCCATCTGGCGTTGTAAAACCCACTGGTCTTGGAACGAAAATTCATTGGTTCCATCATAGTCGTCAACTTGCACTTCAAGGTGGCCAAGATCAAGAGCTGAATTGACAAAAGTCCAACTGACTTTTCCAATGAAGTAAATCACATAACTCTCGTTTTCAACAGTTGCATAACATGAAGAATCGACCTGAATACGTGCATCCATTTCTTCACAAGTATCGAGGTTCGTATTGTATCGCATTCCAAGACTTTCATCATTACCAAGTTCAATACGAACCTGTGCGATATCTGAGATGTTGTTACTGTCGCTAACAACCACCTTCCACCCAACATCTCCTGTCGGTTCGAGGCGTTGTTCACCCGTAACAGTCGTATCGAAAAGAGGTTCNACTACGGACACATTGGCCTTTTGTGGTGTTCGGCTCATCCAAGAAAGAAGACCGTTTTCAGGTGATTGCACGAGGCTACGGATTGCTTTTCCAGCAAGATTGGTNCCCTCAAGACTGACAAACACCATTTCATGGTCTGCATTCGCCGTATCATTTACTGTAATGTTCAAGACCCATGTGTGGCCAATATTGGCAAAACTCAAATTNGTTGAAATTGCTTCATCAGATGAAAATTGCCCATCTGAATTGGTATCATGAAGCGCTTGGACCCATAGNCGTGCTTGGACAGTATCGTTGGAAAAACCTCCAACATCATAAAATTCAAATTCAACATTTCGCTCTGACATTTCATTCAAATATGTTCCAGTAATTGGNGAAGTTCGTAGTTGAACAGGCGAATCAACATTAAGCGTGAATTCTTTGGTAGAAGGGTTGACGTTCAATTCAAAGTCGTCCTGCGTTCGCGCCTCAAGCCATATATNGGCCTCACCAGAACTGGAATTTGGTAAGGTGATACTGGTTGTTGTTTCATATCCAGTTTGGAGCGTAATCCACTCACCAGTACTGTTGAACCATCCGTTGCTTGGGCTTTCAACATCGATGTGCAGCCGAGCTTCAATCACTCCATAGAGCAAGCGCGTTCCAGTCGAATTGAAACTATGGTCGATGGTAACATCAACAACCGCTCCATCGGGGAAGACTTCACCAGTATTGAGTTCGGAACCGCCCTGGCTGGAAAAAGTCGAAGAATAGTCNAGAACATGNACATCAAGNATGTTTTCGANATTGATNATGNCTGGACTTCTATATTTCGTCTCATGAAGTCCATGAGTCTGGACCTCGAGANCAAAATAGTCACTTGGCAAACCCTCTTCAACAGCGAGNCTCCATGNGATTTCATCACCATCATTAGAAGAAGATGTTTCGGTGACATCGATATCACTTTGTTTCAAGATTCCATCGACATCATCGATAGAAAAAGTTCCCGTATCAGGGTCCCAGATTATTTCNGCNGCATTGCTGTTTGGGAGAACAAATCCGTCACTGTTGGTTGAATATAAAAGTAAGGAATAACTTGAATCTGCTGCATAAGAAGAATGGAATGATGTCAAATGAAGAGGGGCAGCATTTGGNTGAAATGATACNGGNGGNANNCCNANCAAGGTGGACTCTTCAGAATACACCTTGACAGAGTCCAGACTCGGTATTTTCCAATTGTTGAGTTCACTGGTGTTGAATTGTACACGGTATTGGAAAAACGATTTCTCTTGGCCATCTGCAATCAGTGAATGGTTACCAACTTCGAAAAACTGCGATGTATTCTGCGGNCCAACAGGCAGCCAATTTGAAGTTCCGAGTAAACTTGCATCTTCACCTATTTTATACTGCAATTTGAGTTCTGTATCGGTTGGTGTTTGTCCGGAAAACTCTAACCAAGCAAGTGATGATGTTCCCCGAACAGTTTGCCTCAAGTCAATCACGTCCGAGGTCAGCCAACCATCATGTGAAGATGGGTTGACAAAATATTCGGTTTGATCAAGGTAATTTGTTCCCCAATTTGAGAATCGGTAATAGGANGAATCACCGGATGCGAAGACAATTGAACCGTTTGTACCTGTAATTGTATGGTCATACATATCAACGGGAAGTTGACTATGCGTATTCATGACTCCAGTGAGAGGATTGTATCCATACACNTCATTTGTTTGAACGTTAAATCCAGTTCCACTGATTCCACCAGAAAGAATGATTTCATCGTTGTGAATAGTAGCTGCATAGGCTGCGATTTCAAACGGTAAAACCGAGTGATTNGTCCAAGTGTCCGTCAATACGTCGTAAACTTCTGTATGGTTAGATGGCGCAGAAATGTTTTGATTCTGTGTAGGGTCAAAAGTCGTNTCAATACCTCCAAGAGCATACAGTTTACCATGGTATTCAATCAGGGAAAAAGAGTGACGAGCAACGCTCATGTTTGCCATTTCATCCCAAGTATCGGTATTGGTGTTGTANCGCATCAATCGGTCGGTCGTATCCGATCTGTCTTTACGACTGACGCCCCCAGCAACATAGATGAAGTCGCCGACATTATCGATTCCTGCAAGACCAACCGCCTTACCACTCGGCATTGAAGAACCTTCAATCCACGTATCATTACTCGTGTTGAGAATTTGGACAATTCCTTCAGAGCGTATTTCGGGAGTATTGAATGGATGGTAATCACCAACAGTATACACTTTTTCACCGATTGCACTGCAGCCAAAATACATTTGACTCAACAGCATACTTTCATCACTTGGCGCCCAAGTTTTGTTAACAAGNTNNTATTTCTCGACAATATTTGTAGCGATTTCATCACCGGTTTGTGTAGGGTCGGGGTCTGCCCNACCTCCCATNAGTAAAACCTCATTGGAAGCCGGAACGTGCACTGCACAGGCGCCAGTACGGCCAAAAAGAAGTCCTGAATTAGTAATTCCTTGCCAAGTGATGACGGGACGGTCTAATGCCGCTTCCCCCGTCGATTGTTCAATCGTTAGATTACTGGGCGTAAANCCATCAGACTCGTTAAAATCTAAATCCATATGTAGCGTGTTCGAACTGTTTTGCTGTTCAAGATGTATGTCATCATTTGGCATGCTGAGCATGGACTGCAATGGGGTGAGAAGCATGAGCACCATCATGAACATTGCAGGNATNAGTGCATGATNCGAACTCTTGCCCATGTGTCTTGCTGATGCTGTCGATTGAATACATTTACCCTTTGACGATTAAGAACGANTGATNAGACTTCAAGAACAGTCAGTGTATATGATGGGTAATGAAGCATAGATTCATGGGTTCGGGCAGTATGCGCCCAACGGAGGAGAAGGATTTGTCGCGAGAATATATTGCTCGAGACCCCCGTACNGGTCTTCCCATCGCTGTTGCAAAACAACGAAAATCAAAGAAGAAGGTCAAGGCTGAAACCGGTCCATGGGTTGCCCTTTCNGATGAGGATGTACTCGCATTGGCTCGAGGAGATATTGAGGCAGCATCTGTCCGTTGGAAGGATCAAACTCTTTCATTGAACCAAACGCATGCCATNCGNGCATTGGGGAGATTCCACGGTGCTCGGATACACCAGGCACATTCCTTACTGCTTCAAGGTCTNGAATCAGAATCGCCAGAGATTCGTGCAGCATCCTTGGATGTACTGCCAGAGGTTGCCATTTTGAAATCGGATGAATTGTTTGATTGGCTGTCTGTATTGTTGGATGACAGTGATNTCAACGTTCGAAAAGCAGCAAGTCGTTGCTTAACCACAACTTCTCCAGTTTTCCCGTCCGGCGTATCCTCGATTTTAGCAAATGAGCTGCGATCNCCTACACGTAGCCGAAGTGATGCCGCATGGGCTGGGTTGTCAGGACTATGCGAGACCTGGCCCGAAGTCGTTGTCGACCACGTTGATTCTCTCCTTCTCGAAGAAGACATGCAGTTGCGAAAGAAAGCAACGGGACTCTTACGAAAAATCATCAACAAAGGCGATTCTGCAGTTTGGGACCTTNTTTCTTGGTCACTCAATGATGCTGAAGTCGAAGTGCGAAGAGTAGCAGCAAAAAATTTGCCAGCACTCGCCCGTAAAGAGTCGAGAATTGCCACTTTATTTGCGGAACGTGCATTGGTCGATTCTGATTCTCAAGTACGATTAAGTGCAATCAAAGCCGTTCAAGTTTTGGACACCGATCATGGTCGTGCACGAGAATTGGTCGTTCGTGGAACAAAATCAAAAGACCTCAAAGTTCGCTCAGCATGTGTTGAATTGCTTCCACGACTGTTCGGAGAAGAAGTCCTTCGCACCATGGCGGAAGAATTACTTGCCACTGAGACCGATTCNAAACTNATCGCTTCGCTCAAAGAAATGGTCTTCGACGTGTCTCTTGAAGGNACCGAGGCTCAAAAGAACGCCCAACTTGCCCCAGCGGCTCCGGTTCCTGCGCTGGACCGGGAAGTCGCCGAGTCCCAAGGAAAACGTGTTGGCTTAGAACCAATCCGCTCTACGAATGATGAGCAATCTCCAAAAAGCAATGCAACCGTCGTTCGAGAACTTCAAGAAAAAGAACAGAGCCCAGTCACTCCTGAAGCGGCACCTGCTCCGGTATACCGTGCTGTCAGTCAAGATGAATTAATGGGATATGATGATGATTTCGAGGATGAAGATTCCGATGATGATGCCGATTATTTTTAGAATCTCATTGTAATGTNGATTTCTTTTTCCCNATTTGCATGTCGGTATTGTTAAGAAGGGTGGGTCAGTGGGCCGATTGCTTAAGGTGAATATAATGGATGAAGCATTCAATGATAAGGCTGAGCAATTCGAACGCTTGTGGGATGGAATCACTCCTAAAGGCGTTAACCGAAACAAATCTTTGAAGTTCCGACAATACATTTTGGAACATGTTCGACAGATGCGCCGTCCTCTTACCCGAGACAATGCTCGTAAGTATTGGATGGGTATTCTCCAAGCAGAAATCGCAGAACGCGAAAACTTCTGATTCCACTCGAATGGGTTGCCACCGTCTCGGCGACCCACTCGAAACACCGAGACGGAGCTGATCAAATGTTCACAAATACCCGATTCGACTCTTGGGACCTTCCCCAACACCTCCTCAACAGTCTTGAGGCAATGGGCTGGGATTGCGCTACTCAAGTTCAAAAAGACACAGTTCCACTCGCACGATCCGGTCGTGACGTTATTGGCCAAGCACGAACAGGTTCTGGAAAAACTGCTGCTTTTGGTCTCCCGATTCTTGAGCGTTGCCAACCAACAGGTAAACTCCAAGCATTGGTTCTCACTCCAACACGAGAACTTGCGAATCAAGTCGCTGAAGAGTTTGGAAACCTCCAAGGAGATACCAATTTGAAAATCCTCACCGTTTACGGAGGCACCGATTTAGAAAAGCAAGCGAAGACTCTCAGCGGTGGTGTTGACATCATCGTCGGAACACCTGGGCGAGTCATGGACATGACCGAGCGAGGACACATTGACCTTGAATCACCTTCGCTTTTCTGTCTTGATGAAGCAGACCGAATGCTCGACATGGGATTCTTTCCAGATATCATGTGGGTCATTGAGCGTATGAAAAACCGTGAACAGACACTTCTGTTCTCTGCGACTTTCCCTCAAGAAATCATCGATGCTGCTCACGAGTTCATGAACGAACCTGAATTTGTCCTCACAAATACTGAGGAACTGGACATCCCTCCAATTGATATGTTCAGCATCAAAATTGGACGTGCGAACAAACTTTGGGCTCTTGGTCGTTTGATGTGTCGCATGAAAGACGCTGATCAAACGATTATCTTCTGTAACACAAAGCGCATGGTGGACTTAGCAGTTCAGCGTTTAAACAAACATCGCTTTGTCGTCGAAGGATTGCACGGTGATCTTAGCCAAAACCAACGTGAGAAGATTCTTGGACGATTTAAGGAAGGCGAAGTCAAGACTATTGTTGCCACTGATGTCGCAGCACGTGGAATCGATGTCGATGGAATTACGCTTGTAGTCAATTATGATTTACCAGTTGATTTGGACTCATTTATTCATCGCGTTGGAAGAACTGGGCGGATTGGCCGTAAGGGAGAGGCTTGGAGTTTAGTTTCTCGTGACGATGCACCTCAACTCTCGAAAATTATGGCAACCTACGGACTTGACATCGTTGATACTGAGGCTCCAGAACTTCCTGAAGGGATTGACCGTGACCCGGTAAATCGTCAAGATGACTTTGGAGAAACTGCAGATGTCTTTGGGTTTGTCACACTTCATCTTAACATTGACCGCTCTACAGCGGGCTCTTCACGCTCGGTAGCGAACTGGTTCCAAAGTTCTCTTCGTTGCGATGAGATGGCCATTGGTGACGTTCATTTTGACAACGATTCAACTTTTATCAGCATTCACACCAGCAAGGTCGGGCTTGCCATTAAGGCTCTTGAAAAGCACGATATGGCCGGTCAGCGAGTAACTGGAACAGTCCATGAGTGAACTTACTCTTCCTCGGCGTTCTTTTTCCAAGACCCTGACCTTTTCTTTTGGTGCCGTGACTTCGGCTCCTTTGATTCCTTTTCATTCTCTTCATTGCCCGCTTCTTGGCTTTGAGTTACTGGCCAGTTCCCATTCTCGTCCGGTCGTTCAATCACGAAACCAGTCAATCCGAGTGTTAAGATACTCAGCGCAGACAACGACCACGCATATCCAATGGCGTCATCCCAACGGTTCTGTGCTTGACCACACTCTGATAAGACCAGTTCAGAGAAGTAACAGAAATCGAGAGTTTCTTTGGCGGCCATTGCCTCTTCATTCGAAGTGACGTTATACACGGCGAAAAGAAGTAAGAAAAAGGCCCCTGCGAGTATGTAATATTGTTTTGCTTGCCAATTTTTTCTGAATGCTAATCTCCACTTGTCAGGACCTGCAGCACTCGCATCAAGAGTACGGGCAGGGCCCCCAAAGCGCCAGAACCAGGCGACCCACATGGAAACGATGACAAGTAAAAAGCCATATTTCCATACGAAAGTGTGCCAGTTCCACATACCTTGAAGGCATGCGGGATCATTTGGTAGAGCAATACAATCTTCAACCGCAATCGGATAAAATACCAGCAATCGCAGTATGTTGAGGACATAAATGATGGAACACATCACGAGGATTGAACGAATTTTGAGTTTCTGTGGAACCCCTTCCGTCATTGCTACCAAGGTTGAAAGGAAAATCATTTCATGGACTCCAGCACATTCGTCTGAAACATACAAGGCAATGTTGTCGAAATTTCCTGGGAAGTTGACGTGATTCAGTTCAATTCTCGTTGTCCAGCCGTTGTGTGTGCCAAGAGTGGAGGCCCCTTCACCAAAGATGAGGTTCGTCAATTCATTCCAAATCCATGCTTCAGAGACTTGAATCGGTGCGAGTGTATCAGAGGGCTGGGTCAAAAACCAGTAAAATGCTTCCATACAAAGCAGAGCCAATGGAATCCTTGCGTAACGTAAGCCGAGTTGAGCAACTTCTGACCATTCTAAATCCTCCTTTGAAGAAGTGGACTTAGCATTCTTGCTCATGCCATTGCGTGGACGACCATCTTCATCAAGTTGCGGTTTCGTTTATTGTCACCATATGAGATAAGTATCCATCTCTTGCAATTGGGAGGATTTGAAAAGGATGAGGCCAACCGCAAACCATGGTCGAGGTTGTCTCTCTTGGAGATGGAGCTACAGTTTCACCAACCCATCGTCTTGATGTGATTGGCTTCTTTTGCCCTATACCTGTGGCTGAAGCCAAAAAAGCCCTTTCGAAAATGGCCTCAGGAGATATTCTTGAGGTTCTGGCAGATGACCCTGAAACTCTTCACGATATGCCACTTCTCACAACTCGGGGTGAGCACCACATTCTTTCCGTTGAAGAAAAAGCCGGTGAACTTCGTTTTCTTATCGAGGTGATTGAATGACTGAACAGAAAGATTCCATACAGTTAGTGGAGAAAGATTCCGTTCCGAGTGAGGCCAAATTACCGACAGTTCATGGTGATTTCAATATCCGTGTTTTTCATGAATCCTCAACAGGTTTCGATCATGTCGCACTTACACTCGGTGACATGAAGGGTCCTGACCCCGTTGTCGTCAGAGTCCATTCTGAATGTTTAACAGGTGATGTACTTGGAAGCCTGCGATGTGACTGCGGCCCTCAACTCGATGCCGCTCTTGGGGCGATTGTAAAGCAGGGTTGGGGATGTTTACTCTACTTGCGTCAGGAAGGACGTGGTATTGGTTTACATGCAAAGATTCAGGCTTACCATTTGCAAGACAAAGGTGCTGATACCCTCGATGCTAATTTGATGCTTGGACTGCCTGCTGACGGCAGAGATTACAAAATTGCAGCAAGTATGCTCACTGCTCTTGACATTCCAAGAGTGAGCCTCCTGTCAAATAATCCGAACAAAAAGGAACAACTCGAGAAACATGGAATTAAGGTCGAAAATTTGATTCCGCTGGTCGTTGGTGTAGGTGACAAGAACAGGGCGTATTTAGAAACGAAAGTCGAGCGTATGGGTCACCAAATCGAACAAAGTAAACTGGATCGAGATTAAAGGGGCCGTGACCGAGAATCGAACTCGGGCTGGCAGAACCACAATCTGCCGTGCTAACCCCTACACCATCACAGCCATGAGAGGTAAGTTGCCGTTATGCGCTTGGTATTTCAACAATCCGCAGGGAGTACCCTGCAGTGAAATGTAAAAGAAATTGAGCGAAAGACCCTCTTGTTCAAGTGTATTCGCTGGCCTCGTCTCTACATGCGAAGTGCCAAGGCTAGAGTTTTGACCTCCTTTTTTCTTCTTATTGTGCTGCTTCTTGCACCTTACAGCGTGGTTTCGGCCCGCTCAGTTCACCAAACCATGAATGTTGATATTTTTCCTGAAGGTGATTTTTCTCAGCCTTCGAATTGGACGCTTGGAGCCCTTACCTCATTTTCAGAAGACCCTGCCAGCTACACTGAAGTCATGGTCGCTGACCAACGATTAACCATGGTTCATCAACGGCCAATGAACCAAGATGTGATGACATTCTGGGCTCAAAGTACGCCAACAGATTCGAACAATTCTCTAGGAACACCAGATGGAGCAACTTCGTGGTCGACAGGTCCAGAGATTCAACTGTCATCCTTCAATGCAATTGGCTCAACTGCATATGATATTCTCGCAGTTCATGTCGTCGTCGCCTTTTCGGTCCCTGACCCTTTGTACCAAGACTCGGTTCGTTTTTCTCTTAATTACGACAATGGACAATACTACGAGCCTTTGACTACTATTTCAAATACCCAAGGTGCACTTGATTATCTTACAAATCCGTGGACATACAATGTAACAGAGTTGACGACTTGGGATTGGAATATGATACAAAACGCAATTCTAACTCTTGATTATGTCTCTGTTGGCTCAACCGATGATTCCCAACTCAACGTAGATGCTGTGGGAATGCAAGTTGTCATGAAGACTCCTTGGTATGGGGGCGAATATGGTTCAGCTCAAGCACAATTTTCCGGTCACCAAATGCCTCTTTTCGGTCTCGATTTAGCCCTTGGTTTGTCTGAAAACATGGCGCTTTCGTCATGCGGTCTTCAATCCAGCACTGTTGGCACAACGGGTGTCTGGACCAGTGAAATCATAGAAACTCCTCCAGAGCAAAGAATTGGAAGGGCTCATTACACACTGCAAAATGAATCGCTTGACGATGTTGTCCTTGAGTATTCTTTTTCTGACGATGGAGTTACCTTTTCCGAGTTCGCTTCAATGAATGAGCACATGCTTCTTCCCGACCATGCATTTACTCAATTACGCCTTTCGACAATCGATGCATGTATTTCCTCTGTAACCGTTGACATCAATGACCCCACATTGACATTGCAAGGAAGAATCTTTGGGGATGTTGATGGTCTTGACTCTGCATACTCTCGCTGGCTTTTGTTTGTGAATGACGAACTTGTCACCAATCAGCCGGTTGCTTTGTCGCCTTCGCTTTCGCTTTCTTTCCCAATAGGTAAGCATATGGTTGAGGGAGATAGTTCAGTCAAGGTCGAACTCAAGTCATGGTTTACTTGGGACTCGCTTGGAAATGCAAGTACGACTGCTTTTGAGATCACATCGATGTCAATTACCGGTGGCTATGATATTGAATGGGATGAAGACCCGGTTTGTATTCCCGTTGGAGAGCAGTCCTTGACAGAAGATGGCGGTGGCCGAATTCTACCGTTCTTGTATCGATGTACTGATGACAGGACTTCTTACGAAGACCTACAAGTTTCCTTTTCGAACTCCAATCCTGACCTTGTCGTTGTCGATTTAACAGAAGGTGATATTCGCTTGTCTCTCCAACCTGAGTCCTCCGGACAGGCATCAATTCAGACAACGGTGACCGATGAGGCAGGAAATACTTGGATTGAACAATTCCTCGTTCAGGTCCAAACAGTAGATGACTCGCCACTTCTTCAAGAATTTCAATCCTTGGTACCTGTTGAATTATCAATCCCTACTGTTCTTTCCTTCGATTATTCAGATGTTGATTCATCCGGATTAACTGCATCCACGAACCGCTCATGGGCCATCGTCGATGTGATGAACAAAACTATCACTGTCAATGCGCCTACTCCCGGTTTCATATCGGTTTTAGTCTCACTTTGTGACCAAACTTCATGCGATGAGCGGATTTTAGACCTTGAAGTTCTCGCTTTGCCGGACTTATATGTCGAAGAGATTGACATTGGTGATGACGTCATTCGGGCAGGAGATATCGTTTCGGTTCGTGTACTCATACGGAATATCGGCCAAGCAGAAGCATCGCTCATCTCTGTTCGATGTGAATCGAATTCAGAACTGGTTGATTTCGAGACCCTTCCGATGCTTCAACCAGGAACAGTTGCATATGTTACATGCGATTGGCAAGTTCCTCAGGATAAAGAACAAATCCAGTTCCGAGCCATCATCGATCGTGGATTGGAAATCGCTGAGGGTCAAGAAGACAACAATGAGGGCGTACTGGCAGTAGCGATTGAGCCTGCACTTTCAACAACCAGTGACCAGTCAAGTTCGAACCAACTCTCCGATGGAATGTTTTGGAGTCTAACCATTCTCGCACTGTTCGCGATTGCTGGAGCTTTTATCTTCTTGACACCTGCAAAAATCAAAAAATTAGAATGATTCTTTTTTCTTTGGATTGGGTTGTTAAAACAATCCCCGATGACGGATAACGCGAAAAACACCCTCAAACTTGATAGGGAGACCGTCTCACAAAAATTTGCTTTGAGGCCGTGGGGGCCGTTCAACACCCGTTGACAAAGTGGATGTGGGAATCATATGTCAGTATTGAAAATACGAATAGAAACAGAAGAATACATTTACGAAGAATACGTTGAAGCTTGAGAATCAATTCGATTCACTCTGGAGACTTCCAGCGACGAGGGTATAATCCTTCATCGAGCAAGACCATACTTGGTCGAGCAACTTCACCTTCGCTTAATGCAGCGATTTCATTGGTGCTTAGCGTAAGCGTTACGATTCCTACCGCTTCTCCCTTGAGTGTTTCAATCATCACTTGCTTACCCGCTTTGACATCAGACTTGATGTTGACAATTCCAGGTCGCAGCAAAGGTGCTCCATGAGCTAAAGCAGCAGCAGCACTGTCTTTGACTGTTGCAGAAGGAAGGTCAAGCAATAATTTTTCAATTGGGTGAATCACTCGCAGAAGTGCTTCCGGTTGGTCGCATTCTTTCCACAGCCAAATTGCATCCGCTAATTCTTGCATAGTTATGCAATCTTCCAGTTTGAACACACCTGTCGTTTCTCTTCGCAATTCTTTCAACTGCACTTTCATATCCAAAAGCAGTCCCATATCTCGTGCAATTGTTCGGATATATGTTCCAGCCTCACAATAAACACGAGCAATCATGTCATTGCCTTTGATTTCAATGTTCTCAAATGTGTAGATTTTTCGAGTTCGAACCTGAACTTTGACCGCTGAGACTTCCGGAGGAACATTGTAGACTCTCCCTGTAAGTTGCTTCATGACTTCTGCTAATCGAACTTCATCTGGAGCGGTGGAAAATCGGAACACGCAAATGTAGGTTTTCTTGTGCGTGAGGATTTTCTTGGTCAATTTCATTGCCTTTCCAGCCATCAAAGGAAGAACTCCAGTTGCAAAAGGATCCAGTGTTCCTCCATGCCCTAAGCGTTCAAGTCCGAACATGTCTCGAGCCCATGAGGCGAGTTGGTGAGATGTAGGCCCAGCGGGCTTGTCGAGTAGAATAAATCCAGATGCAAGCCGCTCCATTACATCGCGTGAATCTGGTTCACCTCCAATGGAAGGATTTGTTGAAGCATCGGCATCAAGAATATGTTGGGTCATTGCAAATCCTCCAATATTGAGAGAGTAGCAGCGAGCACTTCCTCGCTGCCAAGGTTTGTTGCGTCAAGTAATGAGGTATAGGGTTCACGCTGCTCAGGGAGCAATTGGTAAAGTTCCATAAACCGTTCAGCATCAACCGCTGAGCGTTTCCTATTCTCTTCAAGTGCCTGTTCTATAGAAGTTCCTTCGCGATTTGAAACACGCTTTGCACGTTCTTGTTCATCAACTTCAAGCCAAAGCCGAACACATGGAATTTCCAATCTGTATGCCCACCAGCCGGCAAGGCGTGATTCGACTATATCGGCTGATTCTTCAAGCATCTTTTCCTGGAGCAGTTTGTCAAGTGCTCGGTCAACTTCAAGATCTTGTTTGCACAACTCTCCAAATTCTTGGAGACTCATTTCTCTGCGAGCTGCCTCATTTCGAAAAACATCACCGCCGTTAAGTGCAGTCCATCCAAAGTGTTGGATAAGTCCTCGAACCAGTGTGCTCGTACCGCTACCAGGATGTCCTGAAACGGTAATGCGGGTCATTTTCACACCCACTCGTGACGACAAACGTCACAACGCCGACTGCGTGCACCAAGCCTTGTGACCATCGTGAGTCCGCATTTTGGACATTCATTGGAATCAGTATCTTTGGTGGATGATTGTTCAGATTTCTCTTCTTTTACAGAAGGCCTCGACTTTTTACGGTTGTTTTGCGAATTGCGCTGGCCACGTTGTTTCCTGCGTTGAGCATCGCTGTCTTTGGAACTTGTTGATGAGACTACAAGATGAAGCAGTGGTTCTTTGAGCGTATCTCCTGCAGTAACCAGCGGGTGCTTTCGATATCGGAACAACTTGATGTGTCGGTCAATAATCCGTCCAAGAGGGGCGCTCATGCAAATGTATGCACAAATCCACGCAGGGAAAAAGAGGAACTTGTCTTCGAGCAAATTCCATTCCGATGCCCATGGAAGAGATACATAGTCGACTCGGAAGTTCTCGACTGCCATAGTGAGCCAAGCAAAGATTGCAATAATGAAAACCATTGTAAACATCATCGGCTTCATCGCTCCCATTTGTACCTTCAATTGCTCAGGCATCATTTGTTGTTGAAGTGTCGTTGCCTTCTCTTGAAGAATCGTGTCACGAGACATTCGAGCATCGTTCAACATCTTGCGAACTTGGCCTTGGCGATGTCCAATGTGGGCCTGCGCCATTGGGTCCGTGAAAAAATTCCTTAGAACTGTATTCATGGTCATTGAAAAACTGCCCAAAATCAGTACGGTGAATACAAAGTATGCTTCCTCGGGAAGAATTGGAGACAAAATAGGGTCTGCTGTATCCCCCAATGTGTTTCGTATATCTGGGTTCATGATGAGTAGTGTCATCAGGACCATAATTCCAAGCATCATCAGCATTGATCCACCTGGCGGCTGAGGTGGAGGGGGCGAAGACCCGTTGGACATGAACAGAGGGCGGCGCATAGAGGGCATGAAGGTTCGCTTGTATTTTTCAGCAAGAGGCTTACTTCATTTATTCTCGCCGAGGGTTTGAAACGATGTGATACCTTCGGAATGTCATGCGCCGCAGAGAACCATTGGATTTAGACCGAACTTGGCGCCATTCAGTTCCTATGCCTATGCCAAATCGTCCTGTGTGTGTTACCTTAGATGAGGCAATTGAACAGTTGCAGCGTTTGGAGAGTAACCCACGAATTTTTCTTTGGACGGATGCAGAACGTCGATGCCCACCCTCTTGGGGGTTCATTGCAAGTGTTCGTCAAGGCATTCCACCGGAAGGGATCGAAGCAGAACTCCAGGCATGGATGGGACAATATCCCGAGGCTTGGTTAGCCGTCGATATGAGAGATGGCGTGATTACTCCATCGACTCTCAATTCTTTAGACGATGTTCTTTCGAAAGTCAATCGACCAATACTTGTCATCGTAAGTGAATCATCTGACAATGAGAACTGGCCTCAATGGGTTTTCCCAGAGTAAGTGCCTTCGCACTTTTTTTCATTCTCGAGAATCTCAGAAGGTGTAAAAGCAAACTTGACAGGAAGTTGCATCAGCAGCACACATTGCATCACAAGTTGGGCACGCCTTTTCTTCAGCAGCCTCTTCGGATGGAGCCTCTTCTTCAGCAGCCTCTTCGACTGCTTCTTCAGCCACGACTTCTTCAGATTCAGCATTCCATGCATCAGCAGCAGCTTGGAGTTCAGCCTTCTTGAGGTATCCATTGTTGTCTGAATCGAAATTAACTGCATGTGCGACAAAATCGTCACGTAGAGCAACATCGATATCGGCAGCAGCCATAACACGGAGCAAGACATCTTCTCTCCATGAGACATTGATTTCGACTTCTTCTTCAGCAGCCTCTTCGACCGCTTCTTCAGCAGCCTCTTCTTCGACAGCCTCTTCAACAGGTGATGCGATATCTTCCGATTCGACTTCGTCTCCAAAGTGAACGCCATGGAAACGGTTTCCAGCCTCACCATCAATAACGCCAGGTCCGTGAATCTCAAAGGAGACTTCCAAACGTTCGCCCTTTTCGACAATTGGAATTGTCCAGGTGATGTGAGTTCCGTCTTCGCCAGCCTCAGTATTCATTTCACAATCGTCTCTCTTGTCAGAGTTACCACGAATTAACCAATCCTTGATTTCGAATTTCTCAGGAATAATATCAGTCAGGATGACATCTTTCAATGCTGTGTCTCCATCGTTGGAGAAGAGAATCAACACTTCATGTCGGCCCTTTCCACCAATTTTCTGAGTTGTCTTTCCGAATGAGAAATCACGGCGGTTGTGAATGACACTAATCGCTGGAGCCTCAGTGGTATCAACGGTGCAAACTGGACCGTATCGCTCAGCACTGAATTCGGTTCGAGCTGGTGCAGTAATGTTCGAGTTATCAGGCGATGGATCTGGTGCGACCAAATCGTATTCGATGGTCATACTCTTTCCAGGCTTGAGGCCGACAGGACCACGTGCGCCAACGGTGACGGTCAAGGTGTGGCCATCTCCGTCAGGTGAACGGTTGGTCTTTTCAAGAGTAATTCCACTGTTGATTTCGGACTTGATTTGTTCTGCATCAATTTCTTTTCCGTTGACCTTAATGGTCATTGCAGAAACATCAGGTGCATCAAACAATCCAGGGATGTCGTCTGTGATTCGCATCAAATTGATATCCGCAGAACCATTGTTTGTAAGGGTCAATGTGGCAGTGACCTTTTGAGAACGGTAAGAACGCAAACCTGCGGTCGAGTAGACCTTCTCTAGATTTGCTTCAACGACCTGCAAGGTCTTCGCTTCAAGACTGATTGAACCTTCTGTGCTTCGGCTTGCCCGTGGAAGAATTGTGTAAGCAAGTTCAGTAGCAAAGTCTGGCTTGGATTGTGCCATAACAGTGCGTTCTTCACTTTCCCACTTTCCGTGAGGCTTGACATCTTGACGAACATCGCTGATGTCAAAGAGTAAGTCATCGCTTCCCTTCATTCGGACTTGTAGTTTCACCAAGTCAACTGCGAATGAAGAACGGTTCTCGAAAGTCGTTCGACAAATCCAATTGTCTGGTCGTTCATCTTCTCGAACACGCATGTAAGAGAATCCACGGCAGAATGCATCGAGTTCTCTAAAGTTCAAGTTTGAAAGTGTTGAATTCGAAGTGTATGTTGCAGAAGCAACTCCAGCATTGATGGATTTTGTTCCAGAAACTACGATTGTTCCTTCAATACTCAAGACTTGCTTTTCTCCAGCAGCAAGAGTTCCAACATCCCATGAAAGAGTGTTGTCTTCGAGAGAAGCGGCTCCGGTATTGTCGAAACTGAACTCATCTGGGAGTGGACGGCTGACAAGGACGTCGTTAATTGCCACACTTGCAGTGTTTTCAACTTCGATTTCAAGAGCAATTGGTCCGCCTTCTTCACTTGACGCAACAGAAAGTGAATGTTCTTGAGAGCGTGCTGGATTGGTATCTAATCGCTCACGTAGGACAAGCATTCGCTTGCCACTTACCTTGTACTTCATGCTGTAATTTGCACCGGCTTCAAGTTCATCAACAGAGACATTGTCTCCGCCAATATCTGTAGCATCGGCGTGGTCAAGCATGACATCGATATCGTAAATTCTATCTTCAGCCGAAGGATTGTTGACTTTGAGCGTCCCTTTGACAGTTTGCTTAATGACCTCTCCATCAGCGCTGAGTGTAGCTTTTTCGACTTCGTGGAGCGTACCTTCAAGTTTGTCACCAACGACTTCGTCAACTTCAGCACTGCTTCGAATGACTGCCCCTGCTTGCTCTCCCATGAGGTTGTCAGGTGATCCTAGGACAGGATCTGGGGTCAACGATTCAGGTAGTGCAGGTATCTCTGCCACTTCTTCTGGAGGTGCAGGAGGCGCAGGAGGCGCAGGTGAACCGAGGAGTGCCGCAGTGTCGAGCACTGATGTCTCTTCAGCAGGCGCTTCTTCCATTGCAGGAGGTGCAGGTGCTCCGAGAAGTGCAGCGCTGTCCGACATCAAAGCAGATGCATCGGGTGCTTCTGCTTCCATTTCAGGCATTGGCGGCATAGGTGGCATGCCAGGTGGTGCAGGTGGAGCATCCATTCCTGGCATTGGAGGTGCAGGTGGTGCTTCCATTTCAGGCATTGGCGGCATAGGTGGCATGCCAGGTGGTGCAGGTGGTGCGTCCATTTCNGGCATTGGTGGAGCAGGTGGTGCNTCCATTTCNGGCATTGGTGGAGCAGGTGGTGCGTCCATTTCCGGCATTGGTGGGGCAGGTGGTGCNTCCATTTCNGGCATTGGTGGAGCAGGTGGTGCGTCCATTTCNGGCATTGGNGGAGCAGGTGGTGCGTCCATTTCTGGCATTGGAGGCATTGCTGGCATGCCCGGTGGAGCGGGTGGTGCATCCATTTCTGGCATTGGAGGCATTGCTGGCATGCCCGGTGGAGCTGGAGGAGCATCCATCTCTGGCATTGGAGGCATAGGTGGCATACCTGGTGGAGCAGGAGGAGCATCCATGCTTGGCATTGGAGGCATTGGAGGCATGCCAGGAGGTGCTGGAGGCGCTCCAGGGGCTTCCATTCCAGGAGGCGCAGGTGGCATAGGTGGCATTGCAGGTAGTCCGGGTGGCATAGGTGGTTTTTCATCGCTCATTTTCAATTCCTCCATGTGTACCGCATAAGCGGCAACACCTCCATATCCAAAGAGCACATAACCGTTCTCCCCCATAGTTTTCGAAAAAGTGGTCGTTTGCTGAGTCTTTTGTTGGTTTTGCCACCATGTTGATGTAGGGTGGTTCGGAGGAGTGGGCATGGTCGGTATGGATAGCGGCACCCCGCCGGTGCTCTTTGTTGTTGGAACTGCAGGTGCAGGTAAGTCTTCTTTGGTAACATCATTTCAACGGTGGTCCCGTTTTTTGGAAACTGATGCCATTGCTGTCAATCTTGATCCTGGGGCAGAACGTGTCCATTATGATGCGGAATTCGACGTTCGAGATTTGATATCTCTCACCGAAGTTATGTCAGAATATGACCTTGGACCCAACGGTGCTCAAATTCTTGCAGCAGACTTGCTCGCTGCGCAGGCAGGAGATGTTGCAGCACAGTTACATGCCCTTTCAGGAGAAGTCATGGTTGTTGACACACCCGGGCAAGTGGAACTCTTTGCTTTCCGTGAAGCCAGTAACCACTTGATAGAAGTCATTGGTCGTGAGCAATCTGCAATCATCTATTTGTTCGACCCTATGCTTTCGCGTTCTCCTTCGGGTTTCGTATCTCAAATGCTTCTTTCGAGTATTGTTGAATTCCGACTGGGTTTGCCAACCAAGAACTTCCTCTCAAAATCCGATTTGCTTGAACCTGAAGAACTGGAAAAAATCCTTGAATGGTCTGAGCGTTTGGAAATTTTAGAAATGGCTCTCTATGAAGAAGCAGGTGGACAACGCACCGAGTTTGCTATCAATCAACTTCGCTTAATGCAAGAGTTCTCTCAAGCACCTGGTTTGACCCCGCTCTCTTCCGAACTTGAGGAGGGCCTTGCCGACATCCTCACCTTTGCTCAAGCCTTGTTTGGTGGTATGAGTGATGCACGTGATGGATTCGCTAGTGACATCGAGCATGAAAAGAATTGATTCTTTCTTTTCCACCTCATAACACTTAGAAGCCGTCTTTCTATGGAAAGGTGCATGGCAGAACATTTACTCGCTATTGACGATGTCGAAGAAGACTTTGAAATGATTTTGAAATGGGCAATTGAATTCAAGCGTCTTTGGAAGCGTTCCGATGAAGTTGCTCAGAACTTTATGCCTCTTGACACACTTGCAATCGGTTCAATTTATGAGAAGCCTTCAACCAGAACTCGGGTCTCTTTTGAGGTCGGAATAAACCGCTTAGGCGGCTATCCATTGACCCTGCTCAAAAATGACATTCAACTCGGCAAGTCAGAAACTGTAGGAGACACATCCCAAGTTCTTTCACGGTTTTTAGGTGGCATGACCTACCGTTGTTTCTCTCATGCAGATGTTGAAGAACTCGCCAAGCATGCAGATGTTCCCGTTCTCAATGCATTGTCTGACAAGCACCATCCGTGCCAAGCTGCGGCTGACCTGATGACCATAATGGAACACTTTGATGACCGTGAATATTTGAAAGTCGCCTGGGTCGGTGATGGCAACAATGTTCTTCACGACTTGATGCTCGGTTGTGCAATGCTCGGAATTGATATTCATTATGCGATTCCAAAAGGGTATGAACCGGATGAAGAAGTTGTTGCACGAACTCAAAGTATCGCAGAAAAGAACGGATCTAAGGTCGTCGAAACCAACGATCCAGTCGAGGCTGTTAAAGACGCTCATGTTGTTTACACCGACGTTTTCATCTCTATGGGTGAAGAACATCTTACTGACAAAGTTGAATCATTTGAGGGATTCCAAATCAATGAAGAATTGGTTTCCAATATGGATGATGATTGGAAGTTTATGCATTGTCTCCCCGCACATCGAGGCGATGAAGTGACAAATTGGGTTATGGACCACAAGCATTCAATTGTTTTTGATCAAGCAGAAAATCGGATGTGGGGTCAAATGTCATTACTTGCTTACTTCATCAACAGAGGTGCTTGGGATGCAATGGGCGAATTTATGGCGCTCGAATAATTCACACGTAAATTGTGAGTATAAAACCAATCAGGCCAAGAAGCATTGCGGCTCGAATACGAGCAGAAACTTGCACATCCTCACCTTTGTAGAGAGGTCCATTGAGACTGATGAGTAACAATATTGCAGGTGTTTGAAGAACGAGCTGTCCAAACGAAAAGGGACCTTGCCAGTATGGGATGTAAAGGCATACAAGTCCGGCAAGAATGAGAACATAAGCGATCATTCGGGTATTTTCTAAACCAATTTTCATCGGTAGAGTTGTTCGAAGACCCTCATCTGCCAGCATGTCTTGACAATCCTTGACCATTTCACGAGCGAGGTTCGTGAAAAAGACAACACCAGCAACGTAGAAGACGAGCCATGACATCGAATCCACGGTTGCAGCCCCATAGAGTATGACTGCTGCGACCATAAGAGAGATTGAGATATTTCCAACAAGGCCTTTGATTTTGGTCTTTGGACCTAAATCATACGTCAGCATCAATGTGGCTGCGGTAAGATAAATCACCGCTAAAGGCCACCATGTTGCATCCTTTTGAGCCAATTCATAAGCACCATAGATCATTGCAGATACGCTGACAATCCAAAGCCCAAGAGCGAATTTTTTGGCATGTTCGGCAGAGACTCTCTGAGAAGGTATGGGTCGATTTGGGTGTGCTTGTGCATCAATAACGGCGTCTTGAATATCATTCATGACATTTCCAGCACCCATGAATGTCATGACTGCAAAGATTTGGATAGCAACAGCAGTGGTCTGGTCTGGATTAAGTGAGGCGTTCAGCCCGAACAAAGCACCAAGTGGTATGGTTATCGATGCCAGAATCATGTTCTTTGGCCGCATCAATTCGATGAAGGCTCGAACATCAACCGCCATGCTTCTGCGTAGAGGTTCAGGTTTTCATTGCTTTGCTTCAAGCAGAAGCGATGGACCAGACACAAACACGCATTCTGAAGCCACCAATATCAGTTCCTTCATCGAAACCAACTTTGACAAATCGCCGGTCACGTGCCAGAACATTTCCAAGTTGGTTCATGGTAGCTCCCCAACGAAAGCGCTTGTTCACGTGTTCTAAGATATCGGTTGTGTTTGCTTCACCAACCGATGTGAGATAGGTTGAGATCTCTTGTCGTAGACGTTGAGTTCTTCCCATCAAGCCTCACCTCGAATAGCAATTTGGCTGCGGCGAGTAAGGCTTGCAACCGTCGTGCTGATGATGGCAGTTCCTGAGCCACCAGGTCGGTGCCAAGGTTGCCACCCAGCAGCGGCAAACCGAGATGGGAGCTTGCCGCTGGGGTGGGCATAGAGTGTGGAGGATTTCTCTGCCCATGTGGGTTGTTGTTCTTTTTCAGTCGAACGTTGCAGTTCGCCGAAGTTTAATTTTTCAAGGGGGTTTGCATTGCTGTGCATGAACCAAACTCGTGGGCACCAGTATATCAAGCGACGAAACACCCCTCAAGTAAAACTCAACATTCTTTCTCGGCGCAGTGTGGCTTTTTTCACTTTCACTCATAGGTTAAAGTGAATCGATATCTGAACGATTACTGTCTTTCTGACTTGGTGAATGATTGAATGGGTGACGGCTAAATACGGGGTGGCGGTGGCCAAACCATCCACGCTCGTATAGTGTAGTGGCCCATCATGAAGGACTCTCATTCCTTCGACCCGGGTTCAAATCCCGGTACGAGCACCTTTCTATAGAATTGAGTCTATTATTTGTCATAGGGTTTCCAGTCTGTTCCGTCCCACCAATGTGTGCTTCCATCACTCATCTTCCGCCATGTATAACCACGTTCATCAGTCCATTGTGACTCTACAGGATTAACTGCTGCTTGCTGCGATATAGTTTCAATATTCTGCTCGCCAGAGATTTCTGTTTGTTCACTTCCGGGCATTTTAGGGCTTTCTTTTTCGTGTTCATC
>NHFA02000029.1 GCA_002170315.2 Euryarchaeota archaeon TMED99 | reverse complement strand
AGCGCCGACCTTGGTGCACCATCCCACCGTTGGACCGGAGGTGAGCAATAATGGCTCGTAAAAAGCAAAAAACTGTAGAATCCTCAGGCAAGCGAAAGACTGCAGTTGCGCGTGCATCACTCAAAGCCGGAAAAGGCCGAGTGCGTGTGAACAGCGCTCCAATCGAAATCTTGCAACCATCTCTTGCTCGTCGCAAGTCGATGGAGCCACTGATTATTGCAGATGCAATGAACCGATTGAGCAAAGTCGACATCAACATCACCACTCTTGGTGGCGGAATCATGGGTCAAACCGATGCCATCCGTACTGCTATTGCACGTGGACTTGTCCACTACAACGGCGGCGCAGAAGGAATCGATGAAGAACTCAGAGACGAATTCCTTCGTTTTGATCGTAGCCTTTTGGTCAACGATCCACGACGCAAGGAACCAAAGCACCAACTTGGACGCGGTGCACGTCGAAAGAAGCAGAAGTCCTATCGATGAGGTGAGATGATGATTATACCAATACGATGTTTTAGTTGCGGGGCTGTAATTGCTCACAAGTGGGAAGAATTCCAACAATTGAAGGCCGCTGGTGTCGAAGTTGCTGATGCACTCGACCAAGTTGGCATGAAGCGTTATTGTTGCCGACGTATGTATGTGGGTCATATTGACCTCATCTACGAAACTGCACCTTTCAGCACTTCAATTCAGTGAGTGAACCAATCGGGGCCCGTGGGTTAGCTTGGCCTATACTTGGCGGCTGGGGGCCGTCAGACCCCAGTTCAAATCTGGGCGGGCCCACTCAATGCCACTGCCACTCGATGTGTGAGAAACTCCTTTTTTACAGACCGGAAACCTTTGGTTTGATATGGGGCTTTGAAAAGTAGGAACCATGCGAACTGCTCGGGCCCTGATTTTGGTAACGCTTCTCCTGCTTACCCCGCTCTCATTAATGGCTACACCAGCTATGGCTACAGACACTTCAGTCAATGTCGATACCACATGGTCTGGAGACGTTGTGCTTACCGGTAATGTAACGGTGATGAATGGCTCAACACTCACGCTTTCACCTGGAACCACTGTCGATGGCGGCGATGGCTATTGGATTCGCGTTGACGGCACTCTTGATGCGTCCAATGCGCACTTTTTCTCGTCTCAGACTCCCGTAACTGCCGGATCACATGGCGCAGGTCTGTGGACGGGAATTTATGTTGCAAGCAAAGGGCATGCAGTCTTGAATGATGTTGTTGTTGAAAATGCGAAAACAGCGATTAAAGTCGATGGTCAATTGTCTGCATTCAAAACAACAATCAAAGATTCTTACATCGGAATCAATGTGATTGGTTCTGCCGATATTGACACAATTACAGCAGAGCATATTGACTACGAAGTTGTTCGTAATTCAGGGCATCTGAATCTTTCATCAGGAACGTTCACCGATGTTGCCGGAGGTGTTTGGTCGACTGGAACAAGTACGATTGATACGATTACCATTTCACAAGCAGGTACCGGCCTTCGCTCAAGCAGTGGTTCGCTTTCAGCCTCTGGAATCGGCTTCTTTGATACGACTGTTGCTGTTGCAAGCCAGCAGGGCGCCTCAACGACTGTTCAAAGTTTAACGGCAGACAACGTGGCGCTGCTCATTGATGCTGCAGACAGTGATGATTTGACCGTCTCTTCAGGTGCAGTTTCCGGCCAACGTCTCCTTCTTGCCAACGGTGCAAGTTCTTTCACAATTGAAGATATTGTGTTTGAAGGGCGCCTCTCCGATACATTGGCAATAATAGATCAGAGATGCATTGGAACATGCAGTTGGTCGGATCTTGAAATCTCAAATGTCACCAACGGTATTTTCCTTTCCGGTTCAGGCAATCATAGTTTTTCTGGCCTCGATATTACCGCTGCCCAACGCGGCATTGAGGGGACAGGTTCGGGCCATATCCACCTTGCATCGACCAATCTTACTGCCGGTACAAAAGGAATTGAAATGCGAGACCCCAGCAGTACATTTGAACAGATATCCATCTCTATGACCTCTCATGCTTCAACTGCGCTGGACGTTCTTGATGGAGACCACCAATGGTCTTCAGTATCAGCAGTAAAGGGATATTTGGCTTCCGACGTAAGTTCGATAGGGCTGAAGGCATGGTATGCTTCGATTGACTCGAATACGTTGTCACTGGTTCATTTTGGCAACGGCATCCTTGCCGACCACGCTGATATTTCAGGGCAATCGATTTTGGTTCAAGACGGGAAAGGCGTTGGTATTGAATTAGAGCAGAGTTCACTTCAATCAGATTCACTGGATACCCGCGCCTATCCTGAAGGGGTTACGCTGAAACAAACTTCTCAACTTCATGTTTCGGATTGGACTGCATCAACCCATACTTCTCCACTTTCGATCAGTACGTATTCAACCGCTACCATTCGTGATTTCCAGCCTCAAAACACTCAACCCTCTTCATCTGATGCCCTTGGTGATGGAACCCTGATTTACGGGGGTTCAACAACTGCAAACATCGCAGTATCTTCTGCTGCATATCTTGAGGAAACGCCTGTAACGTTTACCGATTTAACAGGAAATCCAGTTCAAGCAACCATCAGTGTTCACGGGTTTACTATGCAGAGTGGTGCGAATGGTGGAGCAACACTCCCTCTTCTAAGCAGCGGTTCATCCGTTGACGTAACACTTGCTGGAGCCGGAGTAAGGGTCGTTCTTTTCGGTTCGCAAATGGGACAATCTGTTCAGGTTCCCGTCATCCCTCAAGGAGATTGGACAATTTCTACCGGCCAGTTTGTTTTCCTCGGTCCTCGACCGGATGGCTCACCGCACACGATGTCTGGAGACCTCACATTATCAACGGGCAGCGGTTTGGAATTATCCGGCACTTCACTGATTCTTCCACCTAGCGGGGTTGTCGATGTTGAAGGTTCAGCAGAATTAACCGGCAGCGATTCGTCTCTTGAAGCGAACAGCGTTTCTCTCGGAATAGATTCTGTTTTGACTCAATCTGATGGTGGCATGGGATTGACACTTGAAGCCAATGCGACTTGGGTTTGTCAAACGACGCGTAGCGTCTCCAACGTCATCATCACCGGTTCTCTTCTTCTTCAGCCTGGGTGTTCAGTTGAGATGCTCGAAGGAAATGTTGAAGGAACAGTTACTGCACTGACAAGTGCTGAATTAACCATTCTTTCCTCGCTTTATCTCACGGTTTTGGATAAAGGAGAGCCAGTTGAGGGCGCTCTGATTTCTATCGACGGGGCGGTGACAAATACCGATTCAAATGGTGAAGTTTCAACGACTGCGACAGCTCGCTATGTCAATGACAATTCACAAACAACTGGAGGTATCAAAAACATTAATCTTCAAATTGGCTCCTTCATGGATTTCGTCACATGGGATTCTTCCGCCTCTTTTGAACACGTCTTCATGGCTTCAACAGTTGCACCCGGCTCCCTTTCGAATTGGCTCATTTTGGAGGCCCAGTGGAGCCCATATTTCCTCGACGGAGATTTAGCCGTTGAAGCCTCAGGCACTCTCACCATCGATGACGGCGTTTCATTACGGATTTCAGATGGGAGTAAAATCAGTGTCGATGGTCGAATTGATGCAGGTTCTGCAACCCTTTCCTCCACCGGTCTCGGCTCACGATGGGGCGGGTTTGTGATGGGTGGAGCAGGCTCAACAATCGATTTATCTCAGACTTCAATTTTCGAGGCATCTCCTGCGCTAAATGTAGAAAGCCAAGGCACTTTCATCGGCGACGGCCTAACCATTGCCCGCTCGTCAGGTGCTGACCCCTTGGTACTGATTAACAGCAACAGTCAAGCAAACATCACGCTGAAAAACGCCCAACTGTATGATGCCGGAAACGGCTGTATCAAGGCATTTCCTTCTTCTACTGAATTGACGCTCTCGGAAGTCACCTTTGAAACGTGCAATGGAGTTGGTATTTGGGCACGGCAAATCGCCCTTCATTTGGACGAAATCACCGTCGGCAGTGATGTTTCGACAGGATTTGATCTCACTGCAGTTACTGGTTCGATGAGTCATATTGATGCGAGCATGTTTGACGGTGAAGGCAATATTTTGGCTTTGGATTCCATCGATGGCGATTTCCCCATCTCTCACTTGAACGGAACTGTGGGTGCAGGTGCAGGGATTACGGGTTCAAACAGCCGTAGTATTCAGATGAGCCACATTCAACTCACGGGTTCGCCGGGAATTGATTTCGATAATTCGGCAGGTCAAATTGAGGAGGTCATCTTGAATGGCCCAGGTTCTGGAACAGGCTTTATCAGTCACCATGGCCGAACTTCGGATTCATTAATCGTCGAACACATCATCGCCTTTTCATATTCAGTTGGTATTGATTTGCATGCCGATGAAGGCGATGGCGCCTTGGCTCCATTCATCTTACGAAATCCAGACATCATTAGTTCGACCGTTCTTTCTTCGGAAAATTACCCTGCTCGAATTGAAGGCGGAATCACCTATGGGGCCATCTCTGCTTCCGGCCCCATCTCCATCGATCTTATCGACACCACGACTGAGAATCCGTCGATGTATGATGGTGCCGAGTTGCGCACATGGAATACATACACACTCAATGCCAAATTGAACGGTGTGCTGACCGATGTGGATTATTCAATTCATACAGAAGGATTGAATCCCGCGTTTTCAACAACAGTGTATGGGTCCTCGCCCTTGGTCGAACTTCCAGTCTCGTTTGCTGGAAATGGCACTGCTTCACAAACAACCTCGTTTTCAATCCAGACTCAAGCGACCGGACTTCCAAACGTAATGGAATGGTGGAACGATACCTCAATCACCTTGATTGAATTGACTTTGGTCGCGAATAACCCCCCGACTGTTGAAATCACAGAACCGTATTCGGGTCAACGGGTAATGGAATCTGTTCACCTGCTTGCAGCAGCTGAATATGCAGATGATTTGGATGCTTCAGACGATTTGAATTTAGTTTGGATTATCACTGATTCATCTGGTGTAGAGGTTATGCGTGGTCCGAGTGAAGCACAATACAACATTACTGATTTGCAGTATGGATTGTATGTACTTGAACTGCGAGTCACCGACACATTAGGTGCTACTTCAACTGCTGCCGTTGATTTCGAGGTAACTGAACTTGACAGTGATGGCGACTGGACGAACACCTGCGTTTTCACTTTAGGAACTGGAGTTTGGTTTGATTCAACCAATGGCTACTCATGCGGTCCAGACAGTGAGGATACCGACGATGATAACGATGGCCACCCCGATACGCGTGATGCGTGGCCAGTAGATCCGTGTGCATGGCAGGATACCGATAACGACGGCTATCCGAATTCGATATCATGCCCTGAAGGAGTCACAACTTACCTTACTGAAGACCAAGACGATGATGGTGACGGAGTGCTCGACCTCTTGGAAAGTAACGACTCATCTGAAAGCGGGGATTTCTCTACAGCCACACTGTTGCTTCTGGTTTTGATTGTTGCAGCAATTGCCTTGTTCATGACCAGGATGAGGCGCGGTGGCGGCGAACTTGGAGATATTGACGAGCGACATTTGTGAGGCTTAGTAATGGCTGAAGACTTGCTTTTGTCTGCAAACACCGTTGCTGCAGCATCCGTCTTCGTCCTCGGGCTTATCGTTGCGTGGGATGCCTTCTGGTTGACTCGACAACGAAGCGATATTCCAGAATTAGGTGAATTGAGCAATGGTGGATTTGCTTGGCAGAGCGAAGGGCCGCATGAAGTGATTCGCCAATGGGGTAATCTTGCATCCATGGCGGCGATGATTGCTTTGCCGTGGGCTCTTCTTGAGGCATCAAATACCAGTTACTGGTATGCCATTCTTTGGGATGCATTACTTTCTCTGCACATTATTTCGCTGCTCATCCCTAAGCGCTACGCCATTACCCGAACGCATCTCTTTGCAGACGGGCAACGCTATTCTTGGAACCGCTTACGTCTCGCTCGTCGTCAGCCGACCCGTCGGATTATGTTGTTGCGCCAGGGGTGGGGAATCTTTGGCCCTCTCCCATTAGGTGGTGGGCAAAACGACTTATCACTCGCCCGTTCTCGAATCGAAACAGCTCTCGACAATGAAGCAAAGTGGCCGCACAATGACATGAAGCGAATCGAAGAAGAATAGCGTTATTCTCAATAAGTGCCTCGTTTAGCACCGAATATGGAATGGACTCGAAGCGGTGAAGATTTGTTTGTGCGTATAGACTCGGATGAGGAGATTCACGCAACTTTGCAAGCCCTTGCGGATGAAGTTGGATTTAATGCAGCAGCAATCACCAGTGGAATTGGTAGAACCCGCGACAACATATACGGATACATGGATGAGCAAGGCGTCTATCAGCGTCGCCATCTTGAATCACCTTCCGAACTTGTCAGTTTATCTGGAAACATTGCCCGAACTCAAGACGGAAAGGCCTTCACGCACATTCATTGCTGTTGGTCGGATGACGACAACAATGTCCATGCAGGGCACATGTTTTCATCAACTGTACATGTGGTAGGCGAACTTCATATTCGTATTCTTTCACATGCGATAATGACCCGTTGCCCCTTGCCTGATGTTGAACTCTTAGGATTACAATTTTCGTGATGTTCATAGCCTGTGGCTGGGGTGACTAAACATGGCCGACGGTGCGCGTATTCAGCAACTGGCCGATGCGGTTCGATATCATCGAGAATTGTATTACAATCATGCAGCACCAGAGATCACAGATGCTGAATTTGATGCGCTGTGGGATGAATTAAAAGCACTTGACCCGGAGAATGAAATTTTACATCAAGTAGGCCCTGAGCCTCTGCCAGGTACCGCTAAAGTCGAGCACATGTTCCCTATGCGTTCTCTGGACAAAGGAACATCTGGTGAAGATATCATCCATTTCGTGTCCCAATCAACATCCGGTGGTACGCGATATCTTGCTCAACCGAAACTTGATGGTTCAGCCCTCTCTCTGGAATACGTTGCTGGAAATTTACACAGAGCCGCAACCAGGGGTAGCGGTGAGAGGGGCGAAGATGTCACGCTTAATGCCAAATTGGTCGCCAACATTCCTCAACGACTCAACATTCCTGTCGATTGCCACGTTCGTGGAGAAGTCGTCATGCCGTTGAAAGTATTTGAAGAAAAATACAAAGATGTTTCACCAAATCCACGCAATCTTTGTTCTGGAGCATTACGTCAAAAACACGGAGACGGAAAGGCTGAGGCTTCAGATTTAGTGTTTTGCGCATACGATGTTAAGTTCGTCAAAGACGCTCCACAACTTCGTTATGACAGTGAATTACTGGACCTGCTGAAAAACACCATTGGGATTGAACCAGCACCTTGGCAAGTTTTTGATTCTGAATCTCTTTCGAAAGAAATGATTGCGTATACTGAAGAATGGAGTTTGAAACGCTCCGATTATGAATTCGAAATCGATGGCATCGTCTTCAAACTCGATCATCTTGAGCAACGGGAGCGATTAGGCTCAACTGCGCACCATCCTCGATGGGCATTGGCATGGAAATTCCCGCCCGAAGAAGCAACCTCTGTCTTGCTTGAGGTGAATTGGCAAACCGGGCGAACCGGTGTTGTCACTCCAGTTGCCCGAATTGCTCCTCAAATGGTTGGAGGCGTAACAGTTGAGCATACAACGCTGCACAATGTCGGAGAAGTTGAACGCCTGGATATTAAAATCGGAGACAAAGTTCTCATCGTTCGTCGAGGAGACGTCATTCCAAAGATTGAATCAGGTCTTGGTCCAGCAAAGCAAAGTGACCTTGATGGAAGGTTCCACGCAGATGGAACTCCGTTTGAAGAGAAAATACCCACTTCTCTCGCAATTGAAACGCCTCCACAATGTCCTGCTTGTCAAGGGCCACTCGAGGTCGATGGGGCATTCTTGCGGTGCCATGACTTGATGTGCGATGCAAGGACAAGCCGTTCTATTCTGTATTGGTGCAGAGCATTGGAGATGGATGGCATAGGTGAAAAATTAGTTGAACAACTTCTGGATCAAGAACTCATCACATCGATTCCTGATTTATTCCGCCTCCAACAGGCGCAATTAGAAAACATGGAACGGATGGGTGAGAAATCTGCATTGAATGTTTTGAATGAACTCAGCAAAGTCAAAACACTTCGTCTTGGAAAATTTTTACACGCACTCGGGCTCCCAGGTATCGGTCCAGAACTCGCAACATCCGTGGCCCAGCACAGTGGGGATTTCCCTTCACTCTTACAGTGGGTCGAAGATGCATTTGCTTCTCAAGAAGATGAAAACTTCGGGCCTCTTGTTGATGAAAAAGGCAAACAACATTCGGAAAATCAAGCGATACGTTCGTTGTGCGAAGTCGAAGGAATAGGCAGTAAGGTTGCAGTCCAAGTGCGAGACGGGCTCTCCAAAAGAAAGGACATGCTTCTTGACCTCGCTACACACATTACCATTCTTGATGAGCCTAAAGCAGCATCAGGCGGTCCACTGGATGGCATGTCCTTCTGCTTGACTGGAACACTTCAACGACCGCGCAAGGAAGTTCAACAGTCAATCAAAGCAGCTGGTGGAAAGGTGGTCGGAAGCGTATCTTCACAACTCAGCGTTCTTCTTGCTGGCGAAAAAGCAGGTTCCAAACTTGCCAAAGCAGAAGCACTCGGCGTAGAAGTTTGGTCAGAACAACAACTCGAACAAGCCATAGGCCAATTGTCCGAATTACAAGATTCCGCTTCACAACCTGAAAAGAAAGGAGGGCAACCTTCTCTTTTCGATTTCAAGTGACCCATTCTTTCGAAAAGTACTCTTCATTAACCGTCACCAAATACAAAAAATGGGGGATGAAATTGACAGTAATGACCTCCCAAGAATTCATTGACTGTATTGTTGAATTCTCAGAATTTGGCTCATCAACACACCTTGAACCGTTTGAATGGGAAGTTGACGGCAAAAAAGGAACGACGATGAAGGCGACCAATGAATATTGGACAAGTCGCCAACGTCAAGCACATTCTCTTCATGAGATTTCATATCGTGCTTGCTACAAACCCCAATTACCACGATTTTTCATCGACCGTTTATCCAATCCAGGTGATGCTGTTTATGACCCCTTCATGGGCCGAGGAACAACACAACTTGAGGCGTTCTTGCTTGGAAGAAAACCACTTGGCAACGACATTAACCCACTGAGTAAAGTTCTCCTTTCTCCACGCCTTTCACCTCCGAGTATTGCAGATGTTGAACAGCGCTTGGATGAAATCGATTTGAGTAAATCCAAAGAAAACAACTCTGAACTTCTCGCATTTTATCATGCTGATACACTAAAAGAAATCATCGCACTGAAAGAATATTTTCTCAAGAGAGAGCGCCAAGGAAAATTAGATTCTGTTGATGCATGGATTCGAATGGTCGCCATCAATCGATTATCTGGCCATTCTCCTGGTTTCTTTTCAGTGTACACTCTTCCTCCAAATCAGGCAGTGAGCGTAAAGCGCCAATTGAAAATAAATGAAACACGAGAACAGATTCCCGAATACAAGGACATACGCCCTCGAATCATCAAGAAATCAAAGAGTCTTCTCAAAGATTGGAACGGTGCACGCCTCAATGAATTCACACACGATCTGACCTCACAACTCACCAATTCGAATGCTGAGAGTAATTCAGAAATAGAATCTTCATCAGCTCAACTTGTCGTAACATCTCCGCCATTTTTGGATGTCGTTAACTATCAAGCCGACAATTGGTTGCGGTGCTGGTTCATTGGTATTGACTCTTCTAAAATCAATATCAGCCAATTCAAGAAGATTGCAGACTGGGAGAGTACAATGACTGCAGTTCTGCAAGATCTCCAGCGAATCGTCAAACCGAATGGCTACATTGCGTTTGAAGTTGGGGAAGTGAGAAACGGAACGGTCTTACTCGAAGAGAATGTGATTCAATGCGGCGTTCAAGCAGGTTTAGAACCCGTCATCATTCTCATTAATGCTCAAGAATTTACGAAAACTGCGAATGCTTGGGGCGTCGACAACAAGACAAAAGGTACGAACACAAATCGTATCGTCGTCTTTCGGAACACGTGATTACGCCACTTAAAATGAAAGATTTGTCTAATCACTTTACCAAGCCTTTGATAACTACTCGTGCGGTGGTGCAAGTATGAATCGTAAGCCCCTTGTCGTGATTCTTGTCCTTCTCGTGCTGCTTGGCAGTTCGCCTTTAACCCAGGGCAACTCATCAGGAGTATACAACCAGAGTTCAGGTTGTGGCTGCCATTCTCAGTCCGGTACGCCCGCCGCAACAGTCACCATGACTGGCCAACCCACTCAATACACTGCGGGGGCAACCTCTACTCTCAGCATCTCTGTAAGCAATGGAATCAGTGGAAATAACGGCGGTTTCAGTCTTGAAGTTGACAAAGGTACCCTTTCCTCTGGAATTGGTTTTGCAGTTAACGTGAACAGCGCTCAAAACAGCGCAACCCATTCCATTACGGGGAGCAGTCAACGCTCTTGGAGTGTTGATTGGATCGCACCATCGACGGGGTCTGGCATTGCTACTCTTTCACTTGCAGGATTGACTGCAGACGGTAGCAATGGAAATACCGGCGACCGTTGGGCAACAGTTTCGTATCAAATCCCTGAAGCAGGCGGAGCTCCAAACACCGCTCCTGATGTTTCGAATGTCATGCTTGGACCGACTGGAGCAACGACTTCTTCAACGCTTACTTTGAGTTATACATACACTGACCAAGACAACGACCCAGAATCAGGGACTCAAATTCAATGGTTCAAAGACGATGTCGAACAAACCAGCCTCCAAGGCCTCACCGTTTCATCATCTTTGACGTCAAAAGGCCAAGCGTGGAAAGCAATCGTNACTCCATCGGATGGCTCCGATTCAGGCACTCCTATGACGAGCAATATCCTTACCATTGCGAACTCCATTCCCACTTTAACTGCTCCAGAAATACAACCTACCACTCCAACTACCGATGATGATTTATCATTCTCAAGCACAACCAATGATGATGATACCGATCCAGTTCACTTCGATACCCGTTGGTTCCTCGATGGTGTCCTCATATCGGAACTGAACGACATGGAAACACTTCCTGCCTATGTCACCAGAGATGGAGATTCATGGGTTGTCGAAGCCCGAGCAAATGACAGCGAAGATGTGTCACAGTGGCTCTCTTCTTCGACAGTTTCCATTGGCGGCGGTATCACCAATACCGCTCCANCAGTCACGTCAATTCAATTGACGCCAGCATCTGCTACAACCACNGATGATGTCTCACTGTCCTATACTTACAACGATGCAGATGCAGACGCAGAAGTTGATGTTGAGGTGATGTGGAACCTCAATAACGCACCTTTCCAATATGCCGAAAACAGTATGACGCTTCCAGCAAGTTTTACTGAAAAGGGGCAATCCTGGTTTGCTAATGTTCGAGTCTATGATGGATCAGAATGGTCTTCATGGTCATCGAGCAATACCATNCAGATTCAAAACACGGCACCGGTTACTGAATCTCTTTCTCTGAGCCATTCACAAGCAACGACCACAGAATCGATTACCATTGAATATTCCATGTCGGATATTGACGGAGATACAGAATCAAATTCTGAAATCACATGGTGGAGAAATGGNATCAAGAAATCCTCGTTGTCAGGACTGACAACCCTNCCTTCTACTTCGACGCTCAAAGGCGAAGTGTGGACGGTGATNGTTCAAGCAGGTGACGGAACNGATGTCAGCGAAATCCCTCTTTCTGCAAATGTGACTATTGTCAACAGCGCTCCAACCGCAAGCCTCTCTCTTTCAACCAATGTCACGGCACTTGGTCCACTGAATCTCGTCGTCCTTACCGACGATGCAGATGGCGATACGGTTCAAACCAACATCACATGGTATCGCAATGGCTTCCTTGATGGCTCCTTGAGTGGCCAAACAACGGTTCCCTCTCAGTTGTTAGGTCCGGGGCAAACATGGGCGGCGCATGTCACGCCAGTTGACACCGAGTCGGCATTCGGCTCAACGGCCATAGTATCAACAACCATNCTCAACCTCGAGCCTGTTGCTCAAATCCAAGTTCTCACCACGACAATTTGGAAGGGCGAATGGGCCACTCTTAGCGCTGCTCAATCTCAAGATACCGATGGACAAATCGTTGAAACCACATGGTCTTGGATCGATACAGNTGGAATGACTGGTTCGGATTCCGGTCTTGAGATAAACATGNTTCCACTCTTGAACACGATGGTTACGCTTACCGTTTACGATGATATGGGNGCCATGGCGACCGCAAACATCCAACTCTCCCCACTTGAAGGACCGGAAGTTTCTGAATTTGTAGTTGATTCNAGTGGAANTTCGGTTGAATTAGAATGGTCATGGGATGGNCCGAATGCNACCTTCAATGTCTTACGAAATGGAGTCTCGATTGGAACGACAAACACGCAATCCTTTAGCGATAATCCTCTGTTTGCCGGCGAGAGTACTTACAGCATTCAGCCTGTGGTTGATGACATGCCGTTGATTGCAGGCACCTCTGCATCACAAACAGTTGTACTTGAGCCAGCAGCAGTTGACGCGCCAGGTCCTTCTTCAGTTGGCGGACTTGTTTCAGGAATAGTGTTCTTGTTGATTGGATTGAGTGCTTGTGGTTTTGCAATGATGGAACGGAGGGATTGATTTGCAATTTCAACACCGTGTCCGTGGCGTAATCCTTCTTACTCTCTTGCTTTGCTGTTCTGCATTTGGTGCTGCAGAGCCNGGNGGNAATGGCGACTCAATACGAGATATGCAATGCGGTGGAGCGTGCCATGGNGATGCNTCAATTAACGAAACTTCAGGAGCAATTCTNTCGCTTTCTGCGCCAGATACANTCTATCTTGGGATTCCTGTGACACTTTCGTTGACTGCAACAAATCTTGAAACCAGCTCGACACGAATGATTGGTCTGTTTTTGTTGACCGATATGACTGGTCATTCCGACACGCCCCAGGATGCAGGTTGGGAGATTCTTTCTGATGCCAATGGAGGTTCTGCAAATTACATCGAGCAAACACTCACCTCTGGTCAAAATGAAACGACGATAACGTGGGTGTTGAGAGCCTCTTCACTCGGTTCGACTTCGTTTTATGCAGCCATTCATCATGGCGGTTCATCCTCTTCTCCATTCTTTGGTTCAACAGCCAACGGTTTGGAAGTCACCGTTGAACCTGTTCCAGAGAACTTACCGCGTTTGGCTGCTGATTTCACACCACCGACCCAACGACTTCTCAATTCTCCAACAGAACTCGTGATTCACACAGAATATACCGAATCTCTTCANTTCGAATGGATGGCAGAAGATGGGCTTCTTCAGAACTCAATTGTTAACACATCAGGAGATGGCAGTTGGATCGTTTCTCTTCCAGCAGCTCTGCAACCCACTTCAATACAATGGCGNGTGGTTATGGAGGGAGTTGGGCCAGAACAAACCTCTCCATGGTTCACTCTTACAGCGGAACAAGCAAGTTGGGAAGTGTCACAGAATGCAGTCTATCTGCAAGCCTTTGCTTTACTTTTCTTGACAGCAGGNATTGTTCTTTCCCTTCAATCGCGCTTTACTTCAATNCCTACAATTTCAAAGTATGATGAAGCACCAGCAGTGCTTGAAGCAACCNCTCCAACATCTTCTCCAGATCTTTCTGACACGGCATCGGTTGCCCCCCTCCCTGCAGAAGGTCTTCCAAACGGTTGGACTGAAGAGCAATGGGAATGGTATGGCCATGACTATCTTGCGGGCAAATACGGAGGTGGGAGCGAATGATTTCTTCAGAGACCTTTCACGTCGTAACGACCGAACTTGTCGTTGGTGCCTTTTCAGTATCCGGTTTGAGCTTCACTCTGTTTCTTCTCGTCCATTTCGGCATCTTGAAGCAACCTTCTTGGAAGACCATGTTTGACAATGTTGCGCACTTCACTCTTGCNTTTGGCCTTGCAGCAACTCCATTTGCCATTTTAAGCGGCCTTTCCTCATCACCTGGAGAAGGGTTGAACAGTCCAATTTTAGTCAACAAGATGTTTCTTTCAATGACCGGATTTGGCCTCGCGCTTGGCTGCCTTCTTTCTCGCTGGCGTCTTGGTAATGCAGTTTGGTCGACAACGAAATCTGCCGCTCTTCATTGCGCATCTGGCCTAGCAGCATGTGGTGCAATGTTGCTGACTGCTTCGGCAGGTGGAACGTTTGCCAGAGGGGAGTCACTGCTTGACATCTTCCATTTACCTTACGAACACGTCTTGCTGTTCCCGCTTTTCGTNAGCCTTACAGCATTCCTCTTGGGTGCNGCAATGTTAGCCATGGGTTGGCGGAGAATGAAATCGATTTCATCCATACATTGAGTTACTTGTCGTGACTTCCTGAGCATCTGCTGCTCCTTCCATCATCGATTTGATTTGTTCTTCAAGTAATTCTGCTTCTTCAAGAAGTGGTTCATGCGGCAATTCGATACTCGGNAGTAATTTGTTCAANGCCTCAATCAGTGTAGCAGCGGCACGTGCATCTGGCCAGCGAGGGTCAGCCTCGACCATAATCGACATCAAATCGAGACCGCGTCGGCGTGCTTCNCTCAAAATTGCGGCGTTAATGCCCTTGATTACGCCTTGATTCAAGAGCGTAATATCCATCGATTTGAGCATCTCTCGAACTTTCTCATTCGCACCAATGCCAACGACGTCAACGCCTTCGGTATCTTCGTATTCGACGGTCGGTTCAGCACCATTGAGGTTCCCTTTCATGCCCTGCTTTGCAAACGCATCAATAACAACACCATGAACGATTTTGTTTTCTCGTGACCATTCAAACATAGCCCACACGATATCGTTGACAAGTGGTTCAGGAATGACAAGTTCACTCATCAATAGAACCACTTGGTCGCATCCTTCGATGGCGCATTGAGGTCGACCGGCATAGGCCCGAATAACGGGCAATGGCTCTCCTTCCTGAACCAAAGTAATCACGGGAAGTCGTGGGTCGACAACCGCTCCAACAAATTCCAAATCCAAATGATCAATCAAAAAGTGAGCAACAACGCTCGAGACCATTCCGATGCTCGGAAAACATGCAACAACCATTGCATTTTCAGTTTCAATCTTGGTGTTAAGGCGGACACTTGGACGTTCCATGCTTACGTGCTGTTCCTCTTAGGTTTCAACACTTTGCCTTAGATGTCATCATCGGTGGCTTCATGTTTGTTGAATGTAAGCGAGAAGCATGGCGGAGCAAGGAACCAACGAGCCTCGCCCACACATGCTTTCGCCATCGGCTTGGAATCGCTACGAGACGTGTCCTCGAATGTATTGGTTAAGCCGTCAAGGATTACCACGCAAAGCCGGCATGGCAGCATCGTTGGGTACAGCGGTTCACGCATCGGTTGAAGACCTCCTCAATCTTGACATTTCAGGGCGAGCTGATGCTGAAAGCGGCTGGTTGCCAGCAGANGGGGAACGTCTTCTCAAACTCCGCTGGGAGGAAGAAAAAGCACTCTTTCAAGCAACACCTCGCCGCCCTCAGTGGAAGGAAGACAAGTGGAAAGATGCAGTGAGAAATCAGCGAGGGGCTGTCATGATGCTGCTTGACCATGTCGGTGTTCGCAGTTTGGAACAGGAACGAATCACNGGNGCTCTTTGGCGAAGAATACAGAAACTGACCATTGCNGTTGAAGGCGAACTGAAGACCTCAGATGGCCGCCTTATGGGGCGACTGGATTTACTCATGGGAGACGTGAACGATGNAGGCGAATTGGTCGGTTGGTTGGTTGCAGACCTCAAAACNGGNCGAACTCCAGAGGGGGAATTGAAAACCGATGTCAACCGTCAACTTCGAATGTACCGAGACATTCTTCTTGCCAATAATCCAAATGCTCCTCAAGTACGCACAGAAGGCTGGTATACTCAAAATGCCTCAAAGTGGGCNGCNCANGGNGANAGCGTNCTCGAAGATGCTTATGCTGCATGGCAAAAGACNGTGCCGACGCCCTTGCCNATGGACCCGACAATTGGNGAATCCTCGTGTGGCGGATTCTGTGATTGGAAAGCATGGTGTCCTCATTGGTGGAACTGGAGAAGTGAGAACAACACGCTCCACAAAAGTGATTTTTCCGATGCCGTTGTTTTATTGCAAGATTACGATTCAAATACCGGTTCAGCAGTTCTTGAACTCTGTGANCCTGCNGATGCGAATGGACGAGCCATGCCAACAGGTTCACGTCAATCTGCACGCTTTGATAACCGTGGAAAAGAAGCGCTTGATGAAGTCTTAGCCTCGGGCCATCAAGGGCCGATTTATCTNGGTTCAGTCATGACGCAGGGTCGCTCTTGGAGAATTGGACATTGGTGNGATGTCCTNCCTTGGAGTCCGATGCCCGATGGTGTTGAGTATCANCGTGAACCAAGNAAGTGAAAAATATTAGAAATCATCTNCCCCCTTNCTNAAGCTTTNTCCAAAGTTCNGACAATTCGGGGTCGNTNTGGAGAATTTTTCTTATATTCTTCGGTCTCCTTTCAGAAGAGCCAAATTCAATTCGAATTGGCAGGCATACTCCTGTCTTTTTCTTCAGTTGATTCTTAATTGCTAAGATTTGTTCAAAATCATCAACCAAGTTTTCTCTTTCGAGATTATGCACCTTAGTCCTAATACGTGAATCATAGTCANCACTCCCAATTACGACCTTNTTNTCTTCCAATTTCCATTTATATCCTTGTTCTGGAGAACTATGCTCTCCTCCCCCGTAATAGAAGTGACTGAACTCCAAAGAATGATTTTCATCAATTGATTTGAACGCACCAAATGTGAATGTTTCATACTTCCACCCATATCTCGTATAGACTGAGGACTCAGGTATAAATCCAGAGCCATAACCTTCCCGATATGAGCCTCCAACATTTTGAGCCAATTGTAAATCCTCAGTTGTGTGACCCCCGCCCCCTCCCCAACTAATTGCAAGAATAAGCAAGGATGGAACCATGCATAAACAAATCGCTAAGTCTTGAACAGTTATCAGAAACATAACACCGCATATCAACGATATTCCGAAAAATACTATGCCAAATCCTCTAAAGTTTTTATCAAAATTCATTTGATCAGTAATT
>NHFA02000028.1 GCA_002170315.2 Euryarchaeota archaeon TMED99 | reverse complement strand
GGATTGTGGAGAGCATTCGACTTTCCGGACAATACCTCGAGCGGAAAATGGGAAATTCATTTTCACAGAGGTGGTCTCTGATGTGGTTGTATGTCTCCGGCGGATTTTTGTCCATCGTCGCTCACCGTGATCAGCCAATGCATTTGCTGGTCCGAGCACGCCATCCTGGCCACATCGAAGCGTTGCTTCCGGGCCTTGCTGTAACCGTCATGCCTGAGGCTGACTATCAGTTCCGTCTTGTTGCGCATCGAACAGTCGTCCAGCGAGCTCTCGCCCGTTATGTTACGCAAATGGATTATGATAATTTCAAAGACAGTATTGAGGATGAGCCATATCATGAAGTCTGCCTCGATGTTTGGCGCTCAATGTGGGCATACGGTCGAAGAGAAGGAGGACTCTAAATGCGAACAAGTATCACACATCCGCTTCGCGTAGATTGGCTTCCTCTTGAAGGCGATAAAGGATGTATTGGCATGACATTGTGCCCCGGTAAATATCAGCCAGTTGCTCAAACGGGCAGCTGGGATCGTCAACTTGCCCTGGATGTCGAAACACTTGTTGAATACAATACGGACCTGCTTGTAAGTCTCATCACGGACGAGGACATGGAGGTTCTTCGCGTCACAGATTTACCGCATGTCGTAAATGCAAATGGGATTGATTGGGCCCACCTTCCATTTGCTGATTCTACGGCGCCCACAACAGAATGGCTTGAGCAGGCTGAACCAGTATTCAATCGAATCCTCACCTCGATTACAGAAGGTGAACGTGTTGTTGTTCATTGCATGGGAGGACTGAGCAGAGCGGGAACCTTCGTTGCGATCTACCTCTACCGGAGAGGCCTTACAATGGAGGAAGCAATCGCGAAGGTTCGATTGGAGCGGTCACCAGCTTGTATCAACGTTCAACAGGAAGAATTCCTCTTCAAAGTTGAGAGAAATCAAGTTCATAATTAGAAGGTGAGGACCTTCTCGCTGCTCTGAACCCATGCTGAACATTCAGCCATGGTCGAGAATTGTGCGCCTTCGTAATACGGCTGACCCTTCAGTACACCACAACGGTTCTGACAGGTTCCACAGACTTTGACTGGAACACCGTTGGCAATCAGATCCTTGGTCATCGCTACCATGTCTTCAATCCCTTCTGGCGGCTCTATACCATCACGGGCAAGGTCTACACTGTCGTTCATCAAGAACAGTCGAACTTCGGCTCCATCGTTGTTCAATTGACGAGCCAGACGAAGTGCATTCCATGTGACGTCAGTTCCGTCGTACGGTTGATGATTCAAGATGATGAGTATAGCCATAACCGTTCCATAACGAGGCGGTGTTTGAAAGCAACGATGCGATACTTGCTGGAGATTCAAAACATGAGTTCAAAAGGAGAAGTGTTGAGCAGCGGATATGAGTGGTTCATTTGCAAGGTTTGCTAAATGGCTCATCCCTCATCGAAAAAGAGTGCACATCTCGGTATTTCTTCTTACTCTCCTCATGATTCCAGGAGTGTTAACTGCACTCCAACCGATTGATATGGAATCCTATGAAATGGATTCGCCGGAACTTGAGGCTCAAGCGATTATCGATGATGAGTTTGCGAACTCGGAAATCATTCTCGGATTTTTAGTCTCTACACGAGACCCGAATTACGTACCTGCTCCAGAAGATTGGACGCCAGTGGCTCGAATGGGCGATGGGGCACCGGATTATTCATCTCTCCCCAGTGCAACTGAAATGCTTGAATCTGGTGAAGCGTGGGGCGGGATTAACGCACCAACTGCTGGTATCATGAATCTGACCTTGCTTCAAGAAATCGATTCCAAAGTGAATCTCGTTCAAGACCATCCGTTGAGTAAAGCCATGAAACCACTGGTCAATGACGTTACCGGAAATCAAGCGCCTGGAGCAATTTCGCTCTCTGACCATTTCCGTGGCTTCATGAATGGCTCATCCA
The DNA here is from genome assembly GCA_002170315.2 of Euryarchaeota archaeon TMED99. GTDB lineage: Archaea > Thermoplasmatota > Poseidoniia > Poseidoniales > Poseidoniaceae > MGIIa-L1. Next base: position 26,905 of record NHFA02000028.1, on the reverse strand, counting down.
TTCTCACTCAACCCGGCCTAACAACGCTTGGAATCGTCACCGAACCGCCAACAAACTGGACGGATTGTGGCGTCTTAGAATGCCTCGAATTTGATGATGAAAATGTCACACAACAGCACATCGATATGGCAGCTTCTCGTATGGCCGAGGCTTCAGATAACAACTTTCTTCGCTGGCTTTCAATGGATAGAGGCTTTGTTGCCGACATGAATGCGTTACAGACTGGACCCGTTGGCGGCTCACTCAATGGCGATGGAACATGGGAAAATGCTGTTGTTGCCAACGGCCGCTGGTCAGCATCCTCAACCTGGCTGCTGGTTCAATTTGACCGTGGGATTCTTGAGGAAATGGGATGGGAAGTCATTTGGAAAGATGCTCTGCAAGAAAAAAGCCTCGATTTCTCGGACGATGGAATCAAAATCGGCGGCTATCGGGTTGCTGATGGTTCACTGGTCCTTCACCCTCCACAATACACCGAAGAATATTGTCTAGAGATGATGGAAGAGGAAGGAACAGGCTGTTCGACTGAATGGTCATACATGGATCTGGAAGGCCATTTGCGCACCCATGACAGAACAACCATCACCTTGCTTCTCGGGCAAGGCGTGAACGTCGAAGTCAATCGAGAGTTGCAAGCAAGTGCAGGGCTCGTTCTTCTCATGGGATTGGCTATTGTCGGTTTGCTGTATGTCAGTTTGCGTAGAGTCTCTGATGTCGTCATTGTCATGTTTGCTCTTGGCACTGCTCTGGTGTGGATGCAAGGCATGATTGGACATTTCTCCACCATCACCTCATGGTTCGGAATCTCCATTATTGCTCGGTCTCAATTCTCGAATCTGTTACCGATTTTGGTTCTCGCACTCGGAATTGATGACTCATTGCACGCGCTGCATCGTTACAAAGAAGAGCGTTTGAAGGGAAAAACGTCTCATGTTTCTGCAGAGATTACACTGCAACGCGTCGGGCGAGCGATTTGCCTTACTTCGGTGACAACGATGGCGGCGTTTGCTGCGAACCTTTTCAGTGATATTGCAGTGCTTCGCTCGTTTGGAATCGAGGCTGCATTAGGTATCTTTTCTGCGTTTTTACTCACCGGCCTGTGGGTACCAATGATTCGACTCTCGGTCGATGAATGGCTGGTCAAACGCGGCAAAAGTATCGAAGAGAAAGAAGGAGTGACTCACTTGGTCCCCGAAGAATGGCTCCAAAGTATCGCATTGAATTCTGGAACATTCCGTAAATCTGCATTAATTGCGACCATTGCATTCCTGCTCACGGTTCCAGCCGCATGGGGAATGGCACAATTAGAAGGTGACTTTGCTGTCGAAGATTTCTTGGATGAGCGTTCTGACTTTGCGATTGGCGTCTATGAAATTTCACAGCGGTTTGCCGACGAAGGTGAACCTGCAAACCTGCTCATAGAAGGTGATGTCCTTGACCCTGATGTCTTTGCTGCCATCGATTTGTTCCGACAAAATATGGATGAATTACCCGAAGGTGTACCGGATAAAATAACCCGACAACCTGATGGAACCATCGACATCTTAGCACTCGATGAAATGGTTATTGCCGCTCAAGGCTCTCTGGTTTTGGACCCAACACCGTTTGAAGCGGCTGGATGGCAAGTCAATGAAACCGGACACGGCATGAATTGTTCTACTGCAGGAAGCGGTCCTTTGATGGATTTGACCGACCGCGAATGCCTCGCCTTCTTCTACGGTTTCCTTTCCCTCAACGGGGTTCCTGGTATCGGGCCAATCCCAGACATCCCTCCAAGTATCGTCGCCCTTTACATTGCCCCTGCTGTCGAATTGGACCCAACTCAACCATGGCTTGACGTCAACGGTAATGCGGCTGTCTACGATCGAATGTTAATCCGCTTTGGAATGACCGCTCCTGAGGATTTCCCTGGCATGGCTGGCGGCATGGAAGAAGTCTGGAGAGACCTCTCGCCGTTTACCAATCTCTCGACCGGTGACCAGCTCGAAGCAGGTGTAGAAAGTGAAGACAAGCCGTTGACCTGGGTTATGCCAACTGGCCGGCCAGTTACTCGTTTTGTTGCTTCAACCACTATGCAAAGTGAGATGCAGTCGTCGTTAGGGCTCGGTTCTCTGTTTGTTTTTATCACCCTCTCCATCGGCTTCCGTTCATTCAAACAAGCCACTGTCACATTGGTTCCAATTCTCTTAGTCGTCGTTTGGTTATACGGCCTGATGTATATGGCAGGCTCATCATTGAACATCGTCACTGTAACCATTGCAACTATTTCGCTGGGTGTAGGAATTGATTACTGTATTCACGTTACTGAGAGGTATAGGGAAGGCCGGGAATCCGGCGAAAGCCATGATGAAGCATTGATTGGAATCGGTGGAGCGTGTGGTCTCGCTCTCATTGGAAGTGCTGCCTCAGACATCGCTGGATTCAGCGTAATTGCTCTCTCTCCAATGGGCCTGTTCACCAATTTCGGAATATTTTCAGCAGCAATGATTGCATTCTCTTTGGTTGCCAGTTTAGTTCTCACAACAGCCGCACTTGGGCTGGTTGCTCGTAGACCATCGCCGGAGGCATCGTGATGGAGTGCCGACAGCTTACTGCAAAAGATGTGGTTGCTGCGTGGCAAATAAACGAACAAGGCTTGCCTGGCACCGGCCGAGTTTCACATGAGGAAATGGCAGATTTATTTTCACTCAGTGAACTCGCAATCGGGATGTTTGAAGAAAATGCCTTGCGAGGTTTCGTGCTCTGTCTTCTCCCTCGTACCCGTTATGGAAGCCTCAATTATGCATGGTTCAATGAGCGCTATGACGCGTTTCTTTATGTCGACCGAATCGCTGTTGACCAAGAACATCGAGATCGAGGCATCGGCACTCTGCTGTATCAGCGCGTCATTGAGCATGCTGCCCAACAAGCCTCTCCGGTAACAGCGGAAGTCAGCCTCAAGCCGCCGAACCCTGGCTCGATTCGCTTTCATCTACGACACGGTTTTACTGAAATTGGAACATTTGAGCATGGTGAAAAAGCAGTGACGATGATGCTACGAGAGCAAATTGAACTCGTTCAAGAGTAGCGAACTACGACTCTTTTCATTACATTGTCCAAACCGGTGTATTCTTCAATGAGCGAAGAGCCGCCCCAACTGCAGTCTTAGGGGTTGGCCCCGAGAAAGTGGTGATTTTTATGTCGAAAGAAGAACATGAAGACAATGAAGATGAAGACGATTGGATGAAATACGCCAATGCAGGATTTGGCCAAACAGATTATTCATTGTGGGATGAAACTGAGCAACCTCCGACTGAAGATGAAGATGATTCTTCTCTAGACCAACCCCAGCAACTGGGAACGCACATGGAAGAGATTCCAAGAGCACCTTCGCCGGCAGGTCACAAGCACTTGGTTCGCATTGGAACATGCGACCACTGTCTTGGTCGTTTAGGAGGAAAGAAAACTTTCAACCAATCGATTGAACAATCAGGAGCTGAGATTCGAGCAACGGTTATTGAGCGAGATGCTCATTTGAGCACTGCCCGAGAAGAAGAACCGTTATGTCCGTTTTGTGAAAACTTGTATGAGGAGGCGGAATTACTCTCCGACATTATCTTTGATGCCCTTGAACCCTACGAACTCTCACGCCTTCAACTTGGAGCGCGTATTCCGAAGGACCAAATTGAAGAAGAGGAAGAAATGAGAAAACGGTTTGGAGCAGGCGGTTCAGATGCGCTGAAAAGTGGCCTTGTCAGCACCATTGCTCAACACCTCAACAAGCGATTGGAAGGCGTGAAGTTAGTGAATGACAAACCTCAAATTTTAGCACTTATCGATGTTTTGACTTTGACGGTGGAACTCGATATTCGCGCTCATTACCTCTATGGACGATACCTCAAATTGGAACGTGGAATTCCACAAACTCGCTGGCCGTGTCGTGCTTGCAAGGGTCGCGGATGCGAGCGCTGTGACTACACCGGACTTCAATACAAGAAGAGTGTTCAAGACCTCATCGGCAACCCTTTGCTTGAACTGTTTGGCTCGAAAGAACATGCTTTCCACGGCATGGGTAGAGAGGATATTGACGTGCGCTGTATGGGCAGAGGGCGTCCATTTGTCATCGAAATGAAAGAACCTAAAATCCGGTCAATCGATGTTGATGAAGCAATGAAGATGATCAATTCAGCCGCTGACGGCAGTATCGAAATTACCGGCTTAAGAGATTCAAATCGCAGTGAAGTCGTTCGTGTCAAGGACACGCCAGCTGAAAAATCCTACACCATACGGTTCCGCCTTCAACCACTGAGTGAAGCTGAATTGGCGGTGCTGACTGCTCCGGTTGATTTGACGCATATCGATGTCCAAGAACGCGGTGGAAAGGGTAAGAAGCAATCATCGAAAAGAAAGCGAAGAGGTGACAGGAAGAACGACCATGTCAAACCTCTACCCACTGTTATCGATGTCGTTGAAGGACCTGATGAAGCCACTTTGAAGGCGATGAAGAAGGCTGAACTCGTAGCATTGGCTGAAGAAATGAAACTTGAAGCGACTGGAACAAAGCCGGTACTTATCGAGCGAATACAAGCAGCAGCACCTCCAGCTCCTGTCTACATTGACTTACCTGAAGATGATGTCATTTTGGATACCATCGCCAAACTCTCCGGTGTAAAATTAGCACAACGAACACCGGAAAGGGTTGCTCACCGTCGAGCAGATTTGATACGACGTCGGACCGTTTTTGAAACATCAAAACCGAGTATTGAAACAATGGAAGACGGAACTCGGGAAGTTGAATTTACGCTCCGCTGTGAGTCTGGAACTTACGTCAAAGAAACCGTGCACGGAGATGGGGGGCGAACCCAACCAAGTTTGTCTTCACTCATCAAAGCAAAATGTGATGTTTTGTGGCTTGATGTTGGCGATATCCATGCTGATTGAACAAGAAAAAAAGCGCTTGAATCTCCTTTTTTAGCATGAATCCGGCTCTTGCATCCGTCGCGGTGCTTATATGGGGAGGGCAGGTCGCCAAACTGCTCGGAAGATGTATATCTGCACCGTCCGGCAAAAAGGAGTCGACGAACATGAAACGATCCAAGGGGCTGCGAGTCCGTACACGAAGCATTCTACGACGCCGGAAATCCGAGCGTAGCCGTATCAATATTAGTCGTGTTATGCATGACTATCAAGAAGGCGACCGAGTGGCTATCGTCCTCGACGGTGGGAAACAAATGGGTATGCCTCACCGCCGTTTCCACGGCCGCACAGGATTCATCGAAAAGCGACAAGGTGTTGCTTGGGTTGTTGCTGTCAAAGACGGTAACATGGCAAAAACGGTCATTGCTCGACCAGAGCACCTTCGACCACTTGAATGAGGAATTACTATGACTGAAGAAGAGCGTTTCGTAGACTTTGCAACTGTTCGAACATTATTGTTGGATGCTGAAAAGCGACGTAAGAATCTCACCTATGAGCAAAAAGCTGCACTTCAACATGCTGAATGGGCTGCGAGCGACGCTCGTAACGGTTACAAAACCGACCCTAAAGTATTCCAATCATTGAAAGATGCTCTCTGTGAAGTTGAGACGCTATCGACTGCACCTCACTTGGCTGCAAAGTTGGCNGAATTAATGCCAATGTATCCAAACGATGTGAAGGCTGTGCTTGCTTCAAGCCGAGGAATGACCATCAGCGATGATGAGATCAATACCGTCTTGGAACTTGTTCGACAACATGTTGGATTTGAGTAACACTGCCACCCCCTTCGAGGTGATTTGACATGACTGGCGCTCGACGTGACCGTAATATCAAGATTGGTTCTGCGAAGAAGAAGACGACGACCTCCGAATCAACGGGTTGGTCAAGACCTGCTGAAGGCCGACGAGAGATTCCTCCGGCCAAGAAGACACCTCCGCCTCAAAAAACTCAACCTCGCCGTAATGATGGGCGTCGCAATAATGACAACCGTCGAAACAACAACCGACAAGGTGGACGCCANAATAACCGCTCATCGAGACCTCAGCAAAAATCACCGCTGATGGATGAAGAGTGGGCACGAGTCATCGATCACGATGTGAACAACAATGTCGTCGTAGCGGTCACAGAATCGAAGTTGTTGTTGTGTCGCTTACAACCAAAAGCAGGTGCAGAACAACTTTTGACTACTGCCAGAGTCTATATCGGAACCGATGCTTCGAAGCGAGAAGACATTGAGAATGTGCTTGGCATGACCAACATGGGGCGTCTAGCGAACCACATCGTAGCAGATCTTCCATTAGTCATTCAAATCTTCATTGAAGAAAATGAAAAGCACTTCATTTCTGCATTCTTTAATGTCGCTGGAAACATGTCTCTCAAACAACACGCTTTTGAATTACTCCAAGGAGTTGGAAACAAAAAGGCAATGCAAATGGTTGAGGCTCGGGGCTCGACAGGATTTGAATCCCTTACTGCACTCAATGAAGCATGCAAAATCGACGCTGGAGAATTACTCGCAAAACGGTTCTTATCCGAATTAGAGGACCGAAATATCCAACCACGATTGATTGACCTGCTCTTGCCGGTGAAGGCATGAGGGGCGCCCGTTGGTTAATTGACAGCTTACGAGACAAGCTGCCGTTCGACAAGTCACTAGGTCAGCATTTCCTCGTCAATGATGAACTTCTTACTCGGGCGATTGAACTTGGAGAAGTCACCGCTGATGACCACGTTTTGGAAATTGGACCTGGACCTGGCGTGCTCACCGAAGCATTACTTGCGACTGGTTGTCAAGTGACGGCAATTGAGATTGACCCCGTTGCTGTAACACACTTGAAAGAGGCATTTCGCCCCGAAATCAAGTCGGGTAATTTCACCATCCTTGAAGGAGATGCGTTGAAGGAAAAATGGCCCGACTCCTTAAGCAAAGTCATAGCGAATATTCCGTACCAAATCTCTTCCCCTCTTGTCGAAGAACTGACCCGATATCTGCGAAATCCGAGAACGCAAGAACTGCAAAAAGTCGTCTTATTGGTGCAAGAAGAGTTTGCTGAACGTTTGGTCATGGAATACGAAAGCGATGTGGGTTCACTGGGCATGACCGTTGCGCTCGATTGGGACAGTGAAATCGAAGAAAAAATTCCACCCCATAATTTCAGCCCAATGCCGAAAGTGAACTCCTGCTACATCTCCATGGAACCTCATGGTGAAGAGTGGCCATGTGATGTTCGTTTGGTTCGCCAAATGATTCATCTGGCTTTTGACCAGCGTCGCAAAAAACTGCGTTCAACCCTGAAAAATGTCCCTCGTCGCTTGAGCAGAGTAAAGGGGTGGCATGCGGGAAGATGGAAGCAGGCCTTNGCAGGCCATCTCGACGATGAACGTATGGAGAGACGTCCTGATGAACTGGAACTGGATGATTGGGTGGAGTTATGTTGCTCTTTCACCGACTTTGCCGTAGAATCCTAAGTTCATAAGGGGTCAAATACAGATATTATCCTACACCGAGTGAGGAGAGCCTTTTCTTAGGAGGGTCTCCTCGCCTAGACTCGTCGGAGGGGATGCTATGGCCAAGAAGGACACATATCTTGCTTTACTACGTCGTGGTATCGACGAAACAACTGCCCAGCAGTTGGCTGATTCTGGTCTAAAAATNGGTGATTTAAAGAAAATCGACAAAGACATGTTGATTGAAAACTACGGTTTGAAAGCTGATATCGCGGACGGTGTCATTTCAATCATCACTGCTGGACCCCAAAGTCACGGAAAAGAGCGTTATCTCTCAAAGGTTCTCGCACCTGAAAAGAAGCAAGAATCAAAAATTGAAGAGATTAAGTTTCAACGAAAGCAAAAGGACGTACTTACCGAACTTGCTGAACAAAAGGAACGACTTAAAATTGCAAAGGTCGAATCATTCCGTGCAAAGAAACTCATTATGAACCGACTTGGNAAGACGGTCGAGTTGATTGTCAAACTCGAAAACAACCTTCACGATGAAGGGAAAGATGACCAAAAAGTCAAGATTCGAGACCAACTTGAAACTCGAGGGCTTGAAGCTGCNCGTGACCATGAAATGCTCGAACTTGAAGGTACACCTCAAGACATCGTGGATTTCCGCCGAAACCACGTTCCTGGACTTATTTTCCACGCATGTCCTGAATGTGGNGATGAACTGGACCCTCGCCAATCTCGAGACAAAGACCGTCCTGAAGACTGGGCATTCATNTGTTGGGAATGTGAAACCAGTTTCACACCCGCACTTTCAGATCTCGTCGAAGAACGGTTGTCAAACGGCACCCGAATCACCATTGAAGAAGACAAGCGACCTCGTAACCCGGTACCTCCAAAGCCAGCATCGATGGACTTGTCAAGTGTAAACGAACTTATCCGCAAGGATTTGGAAGTCACCGGTGCTACTGCTGATGAAATGGTGAAGGCTGTTGAAGAAGGTGGACTCACTGGAGGACTGATGGACATCAACGACTGGATAGACCAGACGATTGCTGCTAAGGACTACATCCAAGCACAAGAAGACCGAGAGGATTTCATTCTGCGAACCGGTGCAGGTGCTACGAAATTCAACAAGTGGATGAAGAAGGCTGGATTGTTTTTCAACAAACAAACAGGCCGTTGGACTCGCCACAAGGACATGCGTTGAGGTGGTGTGATGTCCGCACGTTCGGTCACTACCGAAGAGACTCCGAAAAAAGAAACAACTCGTCCAGTTGTTCGTTTTTTACAAGGAGCGAATCTTCTTGGCCAAACNCCATATGTGCCTGGAAACACATTAGTCGAACATGCCGAGGATGCTGATGTCAAAATCCCCACGAATTGTACCTCCGGTACATGTGGAACATGTATGGTTACACTGCTCTATGGAGAGATACCCTTGCCCGAAATCCTCCCTCCAGGCTTAGATGATTATTTGGTCGAAGAATGCGCGCGGCTTGGATGCATTGGTGTCCCTAACGGTGACGTGGATGTCGATATTCGGCCGCCGTTGTAGGATGGAAAGCCATGTTTTCAGAATGGAGTGCTGGCGATTGGATTATCCTCATCGTAGATATTATCGCACTCTACATTATCGTACGATTTCTTTCATGGAAAGTGAAACATAAGTTGGAAGAGGTTGAACAACGTCAAAAATTTGAAACTCGGCAAAGGAAACTGGACCGAACAAACCTGCCTCTCGCTGCAGAAGATGAGTGAAAACATCAACAACGGTAAAGGGTACGGCGAGTTATGGCCGAGTTGCGATTACAAACTGCAAAATCAGGCTTAATCGCACGAGAATCATATGACCTCAATACGGTTCAAGAGGCTATTCAAGAAGAGGGTTTGGCATGGCTCGACATTCTGCGCCCTGATGATGATGTACGCAAATTTTTACTCGATCAGATGGAATTTGATGAACTTGCAGTGGAAGACGTTTTTGGACCCGCCGATACAACCGCTCAGAAATTCAAAAATCACCGTTTTATTGTCATCAATGCCCGTGATGCAGACAACCAATTGGATACCGAGCCAGTGGCTATTTTCATCAAGGAAAACCTCATCATAACGACGACCCATTACAACATTCCTGCATTGAAAAAGTTCCGAATTCGATTCAAAAAGGCTGATGATGAAGACCTTGCCCTTGGAGTTGATTTCCTCCTCTATGAATTACTTGATGCAATTGCAGATGACTGGACGCCGATTTTAAATTCCTATTCACGGCAACTGGACCAATTGGAATTTCAGGTGTTTGACCCGAGTAAAAAATACGACAATATCCTCGAAAGTATTCACGACTTGAAACGCTATCTTCGCGAAGCAAGCAAATCAATTGAATCTTTGAATACGGTCACCATGCGCTTACTCAAACCCAACGAGCGACTGATAGGGTCCGGTGCTGAACGTTATTTCTCGGATTTACATCAGCTTTCAGTCGCACTGGTCAAACGAGCCAACAACTACTCATCGGGTGCCACATCCGCTCGTGATTCATACCTCAGTAACATTAGCATGCAACTCGCTGAATCAAATGCTCAACTCACAGAAGTCATGACAACATTAACCATCATTGGTGCAATCATGCTTCCGTTAACTTTGATTGCTGGAATTTTTGGCATGAACAGTGAGGGTTTACCAATCACACAAATCGGTGGTTTTTGGGGAATAATCGGGCTGATGCTCTTGTTTGCAGGATGCATGCTGACCTTCTTTTGGCGTCGAGGTTGGTTGAAAACCTATGAAGAATAATCGCACAGTGTTCAAGAACCGTAGACTCTCCTTATGAGTTATGACCGGTCGCGGTGGTGTCACAACTGGACCCTTGCCCATCGGTCAATTTGTCCAATTGGTTAAACAAACGGTTGTACGTGACCCTTTGTTCAAACACCAGGCCTTGAAAGGTGAAGTCACGCAATGGAAACAATACCCAAGCGGTCACACTTATTTCTCCCTACGCGACCAAGATGGACAAATGAGAGCCGTAATTTGGAAAGGCCGTTGCACCATTGATTCAAGCATCAAAGAAGGCAGTGAAGTGGTTGTTTTAGCAAGCGTCGACCTCTTTGTTCGACGAGGTGAAATACAGCTTAATGTCGAACGAATAGAACCGGTGAGTGTTCTGGGTGAACTTGAGAAAACCAAACGTCTTCTGGTTGAGCAATTGACAAAAGAAGGAGAAATCGACCGTCAGAGATTACCTCTTCCTGCCATCCCCAAACACATTGTCATCATCACTGGCGCAGGTTCTGCAGCGCTCTCTGATATGCAACGCTTGATAGAAAATCGATGGCCAGGGTTACGCAGAACCGTCATCGGCGTCTTGGTTCAAGGCGCTCAGGCAACAGAACAAATCGTCCGAGGCCTCGCAGCTGCCCGCAGACTTTCGGACCCTGTTCAGGCAAAACAACGAGGAGAACCTCCCGTCGATCTTGTGATTGTCGGAAGAGGAGGGGGCTCTCCCGAAGACCTGTGGGCGTTTAATCTCGAACCTGTTGCTCGTGCCATCATTGCCAGTCCAGTTCCTGTCGTCTCCGCAGTTGGTCATGAATCAGATGTTTTGGTTTCCGATTTAGTCGCCGATTTACGTGCTTCAACGCCATCAGACGCTGTCGAACGTGTCGTGCCAGTTCTCCCTGAATTGCATTATTTCCTTGACGAATATCAAGAGCGTTTAGGCAATGCTTCTCGCCGCCAAATCAATGACAACTTGCAACGATTACGCACACTGCATGCGCGCTTACGAGTGGCGCCCATGGCAGGATTGAATCGCGCCAAGGCAAAACTATTCGGCTTATCCTCACGAATCAAGGTCTCAACGAATCAGAATATGGCTACACAAGCAACTCGCTTAGCGCAACTTGACGCTTCACTCACAGCAATCCACCCACAGCGAGTACTCGAAAGAGGATATTCGATGACACAAACTGAAGACGGTTCTGTTCTAAGCAGTATCGAGGGAATTGAAATTGGACAGAAAATTATACTCAATTTCGCAGATGGCTCAGCCGATGCGGAAATTAAGAACACACATGAAAATGAGGGAGAGCAATGAGCGATAAAATACCAACATATACTGAAGCAGTACACCGATTAGAAACCATCGTAGCGACATTAGAGCGGGGCGGTATGGGTTTAGATGAAACGCTCAAATTGTATGAAGAAGGGGCTGACTTACTGCGGTTGTGTAAAACAGAGTTATCGGCTGCTGAAGGACGCTTGAATGAATTGCAACTCGATGAAATCGAAGCAGAGCTTCAAGCAGAAGAACAGTAAAGCATGCAACCTATAGCCAACTGAGGTGCGAGTATGAAAGCGAAGAAAATCCAGGCAATACAACGCCGTATTCTTCGAATCCTCAATACGTGGAAAGACCCGCATACCGATGTTGTACTTGCAGAATCGCCACAGATTCAGGGCATTGAAGTTGCTGAAGATGGTTCCGTTCAACTCGCCATCACTCCGCAGCGCCCTCATTGCCCCTGTTGTTTATTTGATTTGAGAGACCTGCGCGAAAAGATTTCATCGACCAAGGGTGTTGCTTCGGTTAACATTCTCATCAGTGGTGTTCCGGCAGCAGAACGGTGGACGCGTGTGCTCAATCCTGAGTGAGACGCTTTCTCAAGACGAGATAGGCCGGCAAGGACCAGCCAACAACGGAAATGCACCAAGCGATCACCGAGCCGAAGATAACACCCCAAGCGGGGAGGGAATACATGGCAACCAGAGCATAGATCGCCACACTTGCTCCACCAAGTGTCATCGGGCCGGCAGCACCTTGCGGAACTGTTGGACCCTGAGCATGCCATAATGCAACCATGCTCGTCAAGAAGATCGCCGGAAAAACTGCGGCAAGCCCAGCGATAAGGGGCTGCCCTTGGAAAGAGAGCCATACTGCGGCTCCAATTGCACTTGCCGCAGCACTCCCGCGAATGAGCAAGACACGTCGTGCAACAGGATGCTTTCCTTTCGGAGTTGCTTGAACCTTCCAATTCATGGCCACTGCCAAAACAATGAGGAGAAATAATCCCAGAACTCCTATTTCAAAAGCGGACCATCCGCTTTCCAAAGCCAGTTCTACACCAAAGAGCATGAGGATTCCGAACAGACACCATACTGCCAAAGCACTCAGAGTCGTCAAGAAGAGTGGAGATTTGAAACGCTCAAATCTCGAGGGCGCGTAAATCCATACGCTGAGGAAAATTCCGTTAACGAGCATCCCTAAAGGGATGATGGCTAAGCTCTGATTCAATACAACTGTATCACCAGCAGCGTATATTCCCGCAGCTGCTGGAACAATCGTTGAAGGCATGGTGCCAAGTAATCCTCCAGTAAGCCCGCCCCATCTCTCGATTGCGAGGGTCACCAAAGTAGCAATGACTCCTGCCATTGCTGCTGACAACAAGACTGAGGTGGCAAGCATCATTCAACCTCAATTGGCGTCGTTATTCAAACGGGTCAAGGTGAACAATCTGTTCTACATCAATTCGCTTGTAGCCGCGTTCTCGAGCGTTTTCTGCGGCTCTGGTAAGCATTGACCTCATCCAACCAAGTGACATCAATGTCTTCATTTTACTGATTGATTCGATGAAGTGAACGGGGTTTCCTCCAAACTGAGCATTCTTACGGATATCTGCCTCAAGTTGCTCAACCACCATGTAATAGGTTTCAAGCAGTTCTCCAATGGCATCTTTGGTCACTGGCATTTTAGCATGCGTTTTGGCCAGTGAAAGCAGTGAAGATTCTGTGAGAATCCCACCACCCTGGCTGACAACAAAGTCTTCGGTTTGTGCGACTTCTTCTTGGTCTTCATCATCTCCCTCACTTGTGAGATTCATACCGGAGAGTGCAATCTCCAAATGTCGAGGTTTTATCGTTGCGACTCGGTCTTTTTCAGCAGCAACTTCGGCGTGCTTGATGATTGTAGAAAGGTGCTGCTCAACATGCGAGATGCCTGCTTGGACGGCTGCTGAGCCAACCGACTCAACTGCATCGATTGAATCGATCATCAATTCACGAGTGCGGTTATAATTCAAGCGAGTTCGATACGGGTCATCCAATGTTTTGCGCTCAGGGTCTTGCTGAAGAGTGGCGGCTTCCATTTCTGGAACATACCGGGCAAGTTCATCACAAACCAACGTGACCAATTGTTCTTTGACAGCACCGGCAAGCCGCATTTCAGTGTAGTTTGATGCAACAGCACCAATGTGACCGGTCGAGTAAGGCTTTGCCATACAAGAATCACAACGCGGACATAACTTGAACACTATGGTTGAAATTTTTGCTCACTCAACCATGCCGTCGTCACGCCCCATGGCCTGAGAAATTTCCCAAGCATGCAAGCACTCATGCCCACCAAGGAATCCACCTGCCTCACGACTTGGGCCAATAAATTCAGAACCACAAAATTGGCAAAATACAGCAACGATTGGCTCATTGTAATAGGTGCCATTCGGTGTTCTTCGCTCTGGTATTCTCTTGCCCACATCTTCACGAGTCCAACCTTCGGTCTTCTCACATGTTTCATCTTCCGTTTGTTCCTGTGCCATTTTCACCACTCCGTCAACCACGGCCATGCCCCGCCAGCAGTTACTGGCCGCATTCCTTCTTGATCTCGTATCCACGTATCTTCACTGCCAATGCAACCCTCTGCATAGACTACTTTTGGCTCAATAGCCATCGCACCTCCAATCGGTAGAGGTCGGTCAAAACCGGCTGCAACAACGGGAGATTCATCCAATTGAAGACCCACTGAATGGCCCAAAAATCGGCTTTGGTCGGGTTTCATGCCCATGAGATTTTCTTGGTAACCAAGTTCGACAGCGAGGCCGTATGCTTCATCCCATGCAGCCTCACATGTTTTTCCTTGATCTAAAACATCAACAACGGTATCTTTGACTGCTAACATGTCTTCAAGGCGTTGATGCCATTCTTGCGAAAGCGTTCCTGCAACAAACATCCGAGTCATATCAACGATGTAGCCGCGATGTGCGTGGACCAAATCAACAAGAACCGGTTCGTCGGTTTTGATTCGCCGGAATCCTGACCCCATCCCCGAAAGTGGATGTGGGCCCGTGCCTCCAACAGCAGAATCGAAGAAAGAAGAAACGCCTCCCGCTCGGCCTGAAACAATGACTCCTCGGTCACATTGGAGAGGATAACGGCGCATGTGGATGTTGCCCCCAAAGCCTTCTGAGCGGCTAACGGCTTCCGCAGCAGCAACCAATTCCAATTCACTCACGCCTTCACCGCCCACAGCTTCAACCGCTTCGAACATTCGAATTTGGACATCTGCTGCAGCGTCCATCTGTTCAATTTCCCATGCAGACTTTACCTCACGCTGCCCATGAATAAGGGAAGTCACATCCGGACAGGGTCCGAGTACGGAAAAGGCTTTGACAAAACGTTCAGAATAGGTTACGGGAATCTCTCCGAATTGAAGTCCAGGCGCAGAAGTGACGCCTCGTTGGGCAAGAGCNTCGACCAGTTGACTCATACGAGGGAATGAGAGGATTTCATGAGGTGCATCATCACCACCTCCTTCGTATTGAGCGCGTTGAAGCGAACGCCGGACAAACAACACGCTGCGAGGGTGTTCGCTACCAAGAGCAGGGATATACATCGAGGCATTTTGTCTGCCTCCGGCATAATAGTAGAGGTCTACTGGGTGTTGAATGAAGGCACCTGAGATGCCTGATTTGGCAAGAAGTTCTCCCAATCGCTGCTGGCGGGCGGCCAATTCAGAAACCGGAACTCTCCNGTCTTCTCCNTCAGGACCGGCGAGGTCTTCTTCATTCCAGCCGGTCATGGTTANAGGGTAACGGCGACCGTTCAAAACGGCTCCGCTTAAACTTCAACAACGGGCNCAATCCAAGCCTCAGTTTCATCAATCCGTTTTTGTGCAATGGTACAATATTCCTCTGAAAGGTCGACTCCGATGTAGGTGCGACCCGTCATTTTGGCTGCCACACAGGTGGAGCCCGAGCCATTAAACGGGTCGAGCACAATATCGCCCGCAAAGGAATACATCTCTATGCATCGTTTCGGTAATTCTACAGGAAACGGTGCGGGATGATTGACACGGGAAGCCCGTTCGGTAGCAAAGGACCAAATCGATTTGGTATGATGGATGAAATCATCACGAGGAATCGTATCAATTCGCCCATCTGCTCGTTCGACTTTATCGCGTGGAAGTTTGTAATTCCCTTTGGAAAAGACAAGAAGATATTCATGAACGTCTCGCAAACATGGATTGCTTGCGCTTTGAAACGAACCCCATGCGCATGAAGATCCAGCGCTGGCAGATTTATCCCAAATAATTTCACCGCGCATCAAAAAACCAAGTTGATTCATCATGATGTTGATGTGGCTTGAGAGGGGGATGTAGGGCTTTCGACCGAGATTGGCGACGTTGATGACCATGCGGCCGCCTGGTGCAAGAACTCGATAACACTCAGCGAAGACGTCATACAATAATTCGAGATATTCACTCAATGAAAGGTCTTCATCGTAGGCCTTGCTCGCATTGTATGGCGGAGAAGTGACCACCAAATGTACGCAATTATCAGGCAAGTCCAAATTTCGTGAATCGCCGACCTGAAGGGTATTTGCCAAGGTTGGAGGCAATTCTTGACACTCACCCACTTCACGACTGGAGACGATGCCGTCGTAAAGGCGACTTCCGTAATAGACTGAAGCATCATGTCCTTCTCTTTTCGACACGCCAAAAGAAGATGTGCTGGTATTGGCGCGACGGCGTGGTCCTTTGAGAGATTCATCCTCTTTGGGTATCTCTCGTGCCATCTTTTGACAGCGGTCTTTACGGCTTTATCACCTTTCGCGCCGAACAAAGGGTCAAGGCGCGCGGTTGACGAGGGGAGGCGAGTCTCCGTAACGGGATTTCACCCGTTGCAATCAAAAGCCGAGGGCGCTTGGAATGTTCAATGGCGAGTGTCTTGACCCTCGACAATATCAATGTTGACAAGAAGACGGTGTTGGTACGTGTCGACATCAACTGTCCGCTTCATCCAGTGAACAAATCCTTCCTTGACCTCAGTCGTATTCGAGCGATTGTTCCGACATTAAATCGGCTAACAAGCGCTAAAGTGGTTTTGCTTGCACATCAATCTCGACCTGGCAAAAAGGATTTCACATCAACTCTTGGACATTCTCGAGAGTTGGGGCGGCTCCTTGGTCGTTCGGTCAAATGGGTTGACGACCTTTGCGGAGAAAAGGCCATGAATGCGATTGAAAATCTTGAATGCGGCGAGATTCTCATGTTGAACAATGTTCGAATGTATGATGAAGAAATCAATACGAAAGGCGATTTTAATGCGCATGCTGAAACTCGAATGGTGCAAAACCTCGCAAGTGTTGCAGACGTATTTGTCTACGATGCATTTGCCTGCGCTCATCGTAGCACTCCTTCAGGAATCGGATTCACTCACCTGATTCCATGCGTTGCAGGTGAATTGATGAAGAACGAGATTACCAAACTCGACCGTGCTTTGGATAACCCTGCTCGACCGTGCATTGCGGTCTTGGGTGGAATAAAAGTCGATGATTCAATTCTTGTTGCGGACAACATGCTTCGAAACAACATTTGCGATGAGGTCTGGCCAACCGGCGGGGTTGCAAATCTTCTCTTGGAACTCTCTGGGTCCAGAATCGGCGCCATCAATCACGATTTCCTCGTCAATGAAGTCGGCAAGAACTGGCATCACACCGTTGAAACTGCGAAGTCTCTGCTCAGTGATTTTCGTGACAAAATACACCTTCCCGTTGATGTCGCAGCGAATATTGAAGACAACCGTGTCGACCTTTCCGTCTCTGAACTTCCAATTGATGCACCTCTCTTCGACATCGGTATTCAGTCGATTCGAAACCTTTCGGCGGCGATAAAATCCGCAGGAACCATCCATCTCAATGGTCCAGCCGGTGTTTTTGAAGTGCCGGATTTTGCTTTTGGAACCGTTGAAATGTTGAATGCTTGTGCTGAATCCAAAGGATATGTTGTTGTTGGCGGCGGCCACACAGCAACGCTGATTGTAAAGCATGGCTTGGCCGACAAAATGGGTCATCTTTCAACTGGTGGCGGTGCTTGTTTGGATTATATTGCTGGAAAAACTCTCCCAGCGGTTGCAAGTCTTGAAGCAAGTGCAGAAGCATTCACTCTCAATATCGCTCGAAGTGTCGATCAATAAGAGCCACTGGGGAGGTTCGAACTCCCGACCTCCTGATTACGAATCAGGTGCTATACCAGCTAAGCCACAGTGGCGCAAACCGTCCGCTGGCTCGAATCATCATAAGGCAAACGGTTGAAAGCGTTCATGAGGGTTGAGCCTAACCCATAACCATGGCCGATGATGCAAGTGTGCGCTATCGCAACGCGGTCTTGTATGATGAAAATGGTCGAAAACACGTCGGCGATGTTCTGTTGCATCAAGACGGGGCATGGTCTGCCTCAAACGGTGACGAAGATGTTCAACACGACATGGATGGCTCTGGAAGACTCATCACCAGAAGTTTACAAAATTGGCATACTCATTTAGCTATGCAACTGAATGCTCGTGATTTCAGCGATGGTTTTCCCCTTCACCGATGGTTGAATGAAGCAATTTTCCCTACCGAATCGAAACTGAATCCGGAATATGTCCGTGTAGGAGCACAAGCTGCTGCTGCTGAAATGATTCGAACCGGGTCCTCCTTTGCTGCAGACATGTATTTCTATCCAGCAGTCACTGGAAAGGTGCTCAGCGATGCAGGATTACGAGGCTTAGTTGGCGGTCCTGTTAGCGATGCGGCATTACCATCGCACCCCGATGCAGCTTCAGCCTTGGATGAACTAGACTCCATACTCAAAGAGCAAAAAACAGAAGATAAAATCCAGTATGCAATCGCTACACATTCCGTCTATCTTTGCAGTGAAGAAACGCTACGTAGAGCATCTGAACTTGCGGAGAAGAGAAAGGCCCGACTCCACATCCACGTGAGTGAAACACGCAAAGAAATCGCTGATTGCCATACGAAAACAGGGCTGTATCCCGTTGAATACCTCGACAGTCTCGACTTTTTCAAACCAGGAACGGTTTGTGCGCACGCGTCATGGGTAAAGAAAAATGAAATTCGAATGTTAGCAGAGCATAAGGTAACTGCCGTACATTGTCCTTCTTCAAACATGAAGATAGCATGTGGAGGCACCATGTCGTTACCTGCGTACAATGAGGCGGGGGTTGATGTTCGTATTGGAACGGATGGTGCTGCTTCTTCGGGAAGCGGTTTGGATATGCTTGCAGAAGCACGACTTGCCGCATTGGTTCAACGTCATGACCACTGGGATGCAACCTTGCTTCCCGCAGTAGATGTATTCTCGATGGCTTCCAAAGGCAGTTCTGATTGGGCCGTTTGGAACCTTAACGACATTCGAATGCGTCCTCTTGGTCGTTCTGGAAATCGACATCTTGCCAACCTTATTTTCAACGGTGCAGAATGCTTAGACATGTGGGTCGATGGGCAAGCCGTTCGTATCAACGGTCAAACACAAACTATCGATGAAGCAGCGGCTTGGAATGAACTCGACCAAGCGGTTGAAACATATTACCAAGGCGTCGAATGATCAATTCATTCGTGAAAGCCCTAATCCACCTATACAAATCAGGAAGCTGAACAGATAGGTTGGGAAGGATGCTGAAAGTTTTACTTCATACTCAATATTGACTTCTGAACCAGCAGGAAGTTCACCTGATTGCGTACCTATTCCTGCGTAAAAGGTTCCAGAAGTAACGTGCCATTGGGCGCCGGAGGTACCGTCAATTGCGGTTGCCTCATATCCGGTATCTCCATATTGGCATGTTTGGCTACCTGATTCAGTTTGAAGAAAACCGCCTTGGTTCGCTCTTATTCCATCGCATTGGTTTTTCTTTGCTTCATCTGCAATGACCAAAAAGATGTCATCTCGGTCCCATGTGATGGTTGTATCTGCACTGACAAAGAGGCCGACAGGATTCCCTGGGAGCGCCTCATCGGAAAAGAATACGAAACTCTCTATGTTTGGTGTAGGAATATCTTCAACTTCACCTTCTACCGAATATCCAATTGTACCTATTACCATCACGAGAAGAGCAAACACCGTCATCGTGTAGCCAAGTTTCTTTCTTTGAGCCAAAAACTCACCTCACATTTGATAGAAAGCGAGAGCAAGAATCAGATAACTTGCGAGCAACATTGTTCCTTCAAGCCAATTTGATTTTCCATCGCTCATGATCGAGTTGGCAACCAAGACAGAAATAAACGTTGCAGCAGTTTCAAGAAGTCCAAATTCCAGAGTCAATGGAACGCCAAGGGCCCAAGCAAACAAGACCATCATTGGGGCTACAAAGAGAGCGATTTGCACACTACTGCCGATAGCAATGGCAATAGAAAGGTCCATCTTGTCCTTGCCTGCTACGATGACTGCAGTGAAGTGTTCAGCAGCATTGCCGAAGAAAGGTAGGAGAATGACACCGATGAAAAGTTCTGG
Organism: Euryarchaeota archaeon TMED99; assembly: GCA_002170315.2. Lineage (GTDB taxonomy): Archaea > Thermoplasmatota > Poseidoniia > Poseidoniales > Poseidoniaceae > MGIIa-L1. Next base: position 6,939 of record NHFA02000028.1, on the reverse strand, counting down.
CACATGCCACTTTTCAACAGCAGTCTCAAGACTGTGGACTAAAATGTGAGCCATCCAACCAACAAGAATAGTTGAGAGTAAGAGAAGAATCCATGCATCTTTGATGGTCATTTGCGGGTCTTCATGACCATGATGTACTGCTTCGGTGGCAAAGACATCAGCGTGCGTTTTAAGCTGGAAGAGTAAGGCTAATCCGTAAATGGCCAACAACACAATCGCAGTATAGTGAGAGAGGTTAGCAACATCTCCAGCTGAACCACCTGAATGGTGAACTGCGCTCGGTATGATAAAAGCCATAATGGCAAGGAGGAGAAGTGAACCGTTCATTTGACCTGCATCTTGACTGAACCGTTGTACTTTGTGATTGATTCCACCCCACACCATTGCCAAACCAAGTACGAGCAACAGATTACCCAAAATCGAACCAATCAATGAGGCTTGCGTGACGGTAATCATTGTTTCACGAAGTGCTGGATTCTGAGATGCAGTATACAACGCCAATCCAGCGATAATCATCTCGACTGCATTTCCAAACGTAGCATTGAGAAGGCCACCTACTGCTTCACCAACGCGAAGAGCAATCTCTTCAGTCGCCTTCCCCATAAGGAAAGCAAGAGGCATAATGGCAATCATTGAAAACAGGAAGGCGAGTTCTCCCATGTGCTGATAATTTGCATAAATCGCAACAGGCATGGCGAGAAGGAGGAAATTGAGTTTGTTTTTTCTGGGGTCAAACGACGCTGCCAAATTTTCCATGGCATGTTCAACTTCTTCAGTCAATTCATTGGATGGTTCGACCGTCTTGGCTTCCGACATATTCCAGTCGAAGAGGCGTCAGCCCTTGACTTCACCGCATAAAAGGAGGCTCAATCTTCGCTCTTCTTACGTCCGACCGCTCGCCGCTTTGGCGCTTTACGAGGTGCTGCACGGCGACCGACTGAGCGCTTCTTAGCAACAGGCTTTTCTTCCTCTTCCTCTTCTTCGTCATCATCATCGTATTCACCCCAATCAATACCGTCATCTTCGTCATCATCATCGACAACAATTTCTGGGACTTCTTTCTTGGTACGTGTCTTTCGTGCTACGACGTTCACTGCGAACGGGTCTTCATCCTCTTCCTCTTCTTCTTCTGGCTCGACTGACTTTTCTGCCGATTTATCACTTGTATCGGTAACCGAATTCATATCGAGGTCTTGAGAAGTTCCAATAAACTCAGCCATCCAATCTTCATCTTCTTCCTCATCATCGCTTCGCTTCTTCTTTGGACCGCTCATGCTGGTTTGTATAACCATTAACATGACAATGAGTGAAAGGACAAATATTCCTGCGAGAGCCCATACCAAAATGTAAGGTGGGTCGGTCATTGAAGGATTAACGATAACTGGTTCAGGCTCAGGTTGTAAGGATTCAACATAGTTACACGATGTCGTGCCGTCAAGACGATTGCGACATTCATCTACGACAAAGACAACCGTTGTCGAACGTTCATTACCCGCAGAATCGATTGCACGAACAAAGACTGCATGCTCACCTGGAAGGAAGTTGCCTGCCGAGAACTCGAGATCAAGAACAAGTGAACTGTTGTCACCGTTGAGGTTGGTCACTGATGTAGCTTCTGTCCATGGTGTAGAGACCGATTGACCGGTTCCGTAGTTGTAGGTAAATTTGTATTGGAACGAATCGATACGAACGTCATCTTCCGCACCTGCAAGAACTTGGACATTGTTGCCGTAAAGATACTTTGAACCGCCATCAGAATTCGAAGAAGGTGAATAAATGGTTACCTGTGGCGGAACTGCGTCAACTGCTCGGTCATCCCAAATTTGAGAGGCTTGGTTATTGGCGATGTCTTCCATCTCTACCTCAAAAATCATGTCTCCTGCAATCGTAGTAGTCGTAATGAAGAAATCAAGTTGATACACAGGCCCTCTGTCAGGGTTTCCTGCATTTTCTTGAATCATTGCCATCGTCTTTGTACCACTTGAAATATCTCCACCATTCACTGTCGTGATGTTAATGGTTGGGTCAACTGAAAGGTATTCATTGAATTCAATTTGGACTTTGTAATCACCAGCAATCAAAGAGGGGCTCGTGAATGCTTCATTCTCTTCATTGATGAGTGTGAGCGTTGCTGAAGGGAGGCGTGTATCTTCGGTAACCTTGACCGTATTCGCACCAACACCAAGGCCTGCGAACAATTCAGGATAATTATTCCCCCACTTGTCAGTAGGCGTAACTCCATACCATACATCTCTATCTACATCAACAGGAATATCAAGTTGGCGATAAAAGGTAATTTCTTCAGAATTTCCCACTTGTATATTATCGATGGCAAGTTCCCAACCATCAGCGTCGGAGGAACTGATATCACTCTCATCTTCACCAAACGGCTCACCATAATGACGCCAGATTTGGTAACTTTCATCGGACTCTAAATTATCATTAAACCATTCAATACCAACTTTGCCCAGAGGTCCATTTGACTGAACTTCTTTGATTGCGACTCGTGTTGGTGCAACAGTATCCTCTTTATTGTCTGCAGTAATTTGGAATACATTTTGATTCAAACGCTTGTCCATATATGTTCCAGAAAGATGCCCATAAAGCGCTTCAGTCGTCACGAAGTAAAACGGTTGACTGCCCGTAAGTCCATCACTTAGAGAGACATCGAAAAAGCCGATACCGTCGCTCGCTGAACCGAGCCATGTCAGAGAATCGTTGCCTCCCTCGCTCATCCATTCTGCCCCACCAACCCGATATCCAGCAGTCCAAATGTGGTAGACTTCGCCTTCAACACCGAGTTGATCAGTCCATGTAACTCGAGTTGTTTTATTTCCTATAAACTCGGCAAAAACATCTGTAGGTTCAGCAATCCATGGGCTAAACGCGTCTTCATTGACTGCATCTGAACAGGCGTTTGCAGAGATATCCGTAGTGAAAACATCATACAAATCCACAGTCACAATGCAGTAGTAAGCATAACCCAATCGACCGGTCGGAACATCATATTCAAACGATTCAACACCTTCTGAAATTGTGGCGAGTAACTGAACATCAGAGCGAAGAATGGTGCTAAATGCAGTTCCCGACATGTAAATTCTGTATGATTCACCGATCTCGCCAGTTACATCGTTCCAAGAAATAGTTGTCGTTCCGCCTCCGGATGATGGGTTTGGCGTGAACTGCGCATACATTGAACTGACATCTGCTGGAGGCATGTTGTCCTCAATGATGGCGGAGGTCATTGCATTGTTGGAAAGGAAGCGAACATCTTCGTAATCCATACCAGGACCTGTCCAGTTTGGAAGGAAGTAGGTGACCGAATAATACGCATCTCGGTCAGTATTTTCTGGAATTGTTAATGTCAAAGATGAGGTGCCAGCGGGAAGAACTGCAACCGGAGTCTCAACAGCCAACATGTTCGCTCCATTTGAACGGGTCACTGGATAGGAAGTCCTGTAGATATGAATCGAATAAGCATCTTCTCCAGTCTCAGGAAGTATCGGGAAAATATCGTTATAATTCACCCATTGCAGTGAGGTGTTACTGGTATCGGGGTCAAAGGAACCGATGATGTTGTAAGGTGTTCGAATCGGAGTGGTTTGTTCAAGAACTCCAATCGTGGTTGCTGATGCATCACCATCTAAATCAAATAACTCACTTCCGTCTCCAAGCGTTGTTGTTACGGCGTAGTAGAACGTATCATTGACGCCCGGGGACACGAGGAAGGATGCTGTGTGAGGGGCAACGGTTCCGTTGATTCCTCGGCATTTGAAAGCATCATTGACCACTTCAATCGACGAGCAGGCGATGATGCCAGTTTCAAAGGGTGTCAAACTGCCGACATTAGCAGGAGTGATGGCTTCGGTAGAGCGGTAAACGTTGTATGTCGCCGAAAACAAGTCTTGAAGAATTGACCCATCAAAATCAATATTCCTCCAAGAAACGGTAGTCGTCTCTGATGCAGGGTCGAAAATCGCATTAATGTCTTGAGCTTGCAAATTCCCTGGTTCACCAACATCCTCAGCCGATACGTTGCTGAGAGGTGCTACTGCAAGAAGCATGCAAAACACAAGGAAAATCGCTTTTCTCTTGCCTTCATTACCGAGCAATTTGTCTGTCATCAATCCTCTTGTCTCATGCAACGGTTATGAGCATGTCGCATATTCCTTGGCCAAAGAAGGGTTTCAACACACCCCTACGGGGTGACCGATACGGAGAAATTATTCCTCTTCTGATGCTTGATTTGGCTGAGGTAGGGGGTCTTCATTATCGATTCGAGTAATCTCTGTTTTTGCCTGCATAAATCGCACAAGGAACGTCCATAATCCGCCAAATGCTGAAATCAAAACAATGATGCTCATCGGGTTGATTGGGATATGGTCAAGTACGCCTGGGAACATACCAAAATCTTCAACCCCTGCATAGATGAAAATCCCCGTTAAGAAAATCGCCACAATGGAGAGAATTGTTCGGTCGGCTCTTGAGAACCCTCGATAATTTCGTGAACCGGCAACTGCTTGAGCCTGCGTGCCCATGTATGAGCCGAGAAGCGTGAGCCAAGCTGCCGATAATCCAAGCACGAAATCACCGACAAAAACAGAACCGGCAATACACAGAATCCAAACGGCATCGAGTAAGCGATCAAAGGTATGGTCAAGATAGTCGCCCCAGCGTGTCACATTTCCATATTTTCGGGCCAGCGGACCATCTAAACCGTCTAAGGCCATGGCCATGATAATCAAAAGCCCACCTCCAAACAACATGTTTGCTCCGTGTGTAGAGTCTTCAGCGGTAAGAACTGCAAGTCCACCCAATATACCAAGCGGCAAAGCAACCCAAGTTACCGTCGATGGTTTGACGCCAGAAAGTGACTCCAATACGGGATTCAAAATCCCTTCCCACGTGTCTCTTAATTTCTCTAGCGCCATGATTCTCACCCTCTCGCCATAGCCGAGGGGTGTTTGTTGTTGCGGTTACTCAGCAAGAAAAATGTAGACTTACATCCAATCTATCGCTTGCGAACTGGATTCTTCAAGCGATGAAGATGGAAATTTCTTTTCGACCCAAGAAAGAACCTGTGCTCGCAATTCTTCTGATGAAAGAGAACTGGTATCAAGTTCGAGAAGAGGCACTGAAATCTCAAACTCAAGAAGTTCGGACCATGTGCCTGAAAGCAACTCCCATTCGACGTTGGCAGCAATTTTTGCTGGCGGATAATCTCGACTCTGTAAGCGCTTTTCGATTTCAGTAGGATGACAACGTAAGACGACGATGGCATCAACATCCAAAAAATGAGAAAGGTGACCGTCGATAAAAGTGATTCCATCGCCTTGAAACTCCCATTTTTCAGCCAATTGATGAATGTCTACTGGAGCAGCGCCATCGGCAGTATCTATTGGGCCTAAACAACCCTGTTGCTCCGCTAAATCTTGCAAAGAAAGAACTGAAAAAGTTGTCTCGAGAGTTTGGCAAAGTGCTGTTTTACCGGTCCCAGGAGTGCCGGTAATCGCAATACACGCTCGACCAGCCATAACCTCGCATAGACTCGGGCAAATAAACGCCAAGGCTAGAAATGAAAGCAATAAGAGGAATCTGAACAGCATTTGAATACACCGAGGCGAACAAGCAAAGGCATGATAGGTCATCACCTGCTGCAGTGAATGTTGCCATGTTTGGAATGAATGACCCCGCCCAAACTCTGCTCCAGTTGGAGCGATATGTTGAGGAGGGTCGTATGGAAATGTCTGAGGTCATGGCCACGCAATTTACTGAAATGTATTTGGCACAAAAGAAGCGAACTGCGGACGCTCAAATCATGTTGGTCAAGGGTTTACGAATCCTTTGTGATGTCTTTTTGGCACGTGGAAAATTAAAGCGAGCCGTAGCAAGTGTGAAAATTCTCCATCGTGAACGAAAAAAACTGATTCGAATGCTCAAAACTGGAGCGCCTCAACTGCTCGAAAAAATGACGCAACCCGCAGAAGATTACCGAAGAGCGGGTAAAATCTATGCAACAGCAGGAAAAAAAGGAGCTGCGATGAAAGCATTTGCCACCTGCGAAAAACTCTCATCCGGACATGTTGCAAGTGCAATGGAAGCATGTCAACTTCTGGGCTTTGATAAAAAACTGGTCGCCAGGCTTCTCTCTACTGTTGATTCGGCAGGTCCGGTCATTCTCTATAACGGACAATTCCTGTTTCAACCCTTGAACCTTCCAGAAGCTGATGCACAACAGGTGCAAGCAGTGTTGCAAGCAGCAGCAAATTCAGGTGGAGGGAAAGCCGATGAATGCAAAAACATCGTTGCACGGATCACGGAAGAAATTGGTGCAATTCAACGCGGCGAAGCGGCGGCAAACTCTCGTTTAGAGGCTGCAATGGACTTACTCAAACCTCAACACGACTACTACGAGTATTGAGCATGGTAACGAGAGATGGATTTGAACCATCGATCTCCGGGTTATGAGCCCGACGGGATATCCAGACTACCCCACCTCGTTATATCCTCGGCTGAACTCCTCCCACTCTTCAATCCACCAATGCCTCACTGACCTAAAATCAGCAACAAAAAGCCTCTTTTTATGACAAACGTATCAAATCCGGCATTGGATTGATGAAGAAGGAGCGCTTGTCTTGACATATGCGGGCGCGCTTAACTCTCCCATTCTTCATCTGCGCACTCCTTTTTTGTGCCTCTTTTGCAGGTTGTTTCGGTGATGAACAGGAGAAGGGAAAGAACAGTGCTATCGATTTTATTGTCTATTACGATACAACTTCTGGTGTAATCGAAGAAGTCATGCAAAACAATCAGCAAGTCTCTGAAAACGGCGTTGATGTATCGTTTGATTTCTCTTATACCAAATCGTCCGAGGGAAACATGCTCACTTTCTATTACATTCCAGGAGACGGTTCGAGCACGATTGAAAACAACGCTGCT
>NHFA02000027.1 GCA_002170315.2 Euryarchaeota archaeon TMED99 | reverse complement strand
GACAATAAATAAGTGGATAATGATCAGTGTCGTCACGATAACCGGAAGGATGAACACGTGAATGAAATACATCCTTGTGACAGTTCGAGCGGTAAGTGATGAGCCGCTGAAGAGAAGAGTTGCAATATATTTTCCAACCAAGGGGCTTGAGTTGGCCAGATTGATTCCAATGACGGCAGCACCGTAAGCAAGAGAGTCCCATGGTAAGAGATAGCCTGAATATCCGAAAACGATTGTAAGTGCCATCAATGCAACACCAATGAGCCAATTCAACTCACGTGGATTGCGGTATGCGCCTGTGAAATATACGCGGCACATGTGAAGGAATACACTTGCGACCATGAAGTGAGTACACCAGTGATGCACAGCACGGATAATGTAGCCGAATGGAAGTTCCGTCATGATGAATTGCATACTTGCGTAAGCAGGCGAGGGGTCTCCTTCTCCACCTGGGACGTAGTAGATTCCAAGAACGGTTCCGGTGACGACCAGTATGATAAACGAAAGGAAGGAGATTCCACCGAGACAATACAATGGATACCAGTACCATATGATTCGAAGTTTGTATTTCTCAGCGTGAGAGAGCGGCATCTGGCGGTGCATGTTGTAATAGGCGCCTTTCGACATATTCCAGTAGTCTTGCAGACGGAAACGAGTATCAAGCCATGAAAAGACCCAAAGGAACAATCGTTCTGCAAAGCCCATTTTTCCAGTTGACTCCACAGCACGTAGAATTTCGCGACGAGGTGTATCGCTGCTCTCTTGTCGAAGAGTGAGAGCAACCAGCACGACGACAAAAGCGATGAAGAACCAAAGAATCCAGAACATTGTTGTCATCATAATCACCTCAGTCACAGTATGTGTACCAATCGAGATAGTCCGTGATGCCCTCGATAACATCTCCATTCAAAACAATTGGAATAATTGGAAGTCCTACAGGTGCAGGTCCTCCTGCTTTACGGATACCTGCATAGTTGAAGGTAGCTCCATTTGAACGGTTTCGATTTGTGTTCATCTCCAACACCGTTGGGTCAAATCGTGACGAGTGGCAGATGCAGAACAATTTCGTACCGCCATCATCACCGCCACCAGGCGACCATGAATCGTCAGTGAATGAGTTGGATACCAATTGCCATCCTGGGATACAGCACAAGTGCGTGCAGCGGCCAAAGATCATGACCAAGTTATCCGATGGAAGCAGTCGAGGGTCAGAGTCACTCAAATCTTCAAAGTGCCCGATTGTTTTACCAGTTTCATCAACACCTTCTGTGTATTGGAATCGTGCCTTGCCGTTTGAAACCGGTGTTGAAGCATATTTGGAATGGTTGACATAGGTGACTACAACAGGAACGCCGTTCCAAATTCCAGCAGCACCTGAAGTTTCAGTGTTTGATTTTGCGGCTTCATCAACAAAGTCTTGACGGGTCATAATCTGTTCATGCTTTGCCCCATACCATGCGGAGTCTTCGCGACCCTTCGCCCAGAACTTAACGCCGAGCTCTCCTTCGGTAGAACCCCCTGGAGGCAATAGGATGGATGCAAAACCAAGCACGCCAAGTGAGGCAGCTAATACGCCAGTAGCGGTATTGAACCCGTAGCGCAAAAATTGTCGGCGGTTGACTGATGCTGATGTTGAAACATCATTCGAACCTCCAGATGATGGAGCTGGTTTGAGATCGTATTCACGTGCCATGATTCATCACCATTTGTACTCCTTCCAATCCTTTTGGTGCTCTGGTACGAATTTATTCATTCCATGTTTAACAATGATTGTATTTGGTAAAACGAACTTGAGGTAAGCCATTCCCATCAAACAGAGAGTGACGAGCATCATTGCAAGGTGGTATGATAGTTGTTGCTGGTCCCAGCCTTTTGCAAGGCCGTAAATCATTGAGAATACCCAGAAGCATGACCAGAAAAGCCCCCATGCGAAGAAGATAATGATGAGGTTTGAAGCGCCAGATGGTGCAAGTGAGGCGCTAACAATTGTGCCTGATTCTGCAATATTGAACACACCGTGGTCAATCGCCGATTGCATTTGGTCTTCGGTGAGCGAAGCATCTTCCAATGCATCTCGGGCATCTTCGACACTCACTTTACCGCTGGCAACTTTCCGAAGGAGTATGGTAATTGTATCGTCCATCACTGATCACCTCTTCGCATGAGTTTGTATCGCAATCGTAACTGATTTGTTCGACCTGTGTACGATGTTGAGAAACTGTAACGCAGCATGAGTCCAGCGAATATAATGACCAGAATCACAGCCCCGAATCCAAGAAGTCCTAGCCAGTGAGCACGCAACTTCGCACCCATGTGGTGCAAGTCTACGCCATGATGGTCGGGTTCAGGAGGGCTTACGTTTCCATCGCCTGCGAACAGAGTTCGTGTGCCAAGCGCAGTGGTTGAGTCGCTACCTTCTTGCATGGAAAACAGCAATTGGTTCCACTTGTCTTCTTCACCGCCGGCATTGTTCAATTGGTCGCCATTAACAGAATTTCCAGTAATCCAGAAATCGACACTGCCCGTTCCAGTTTCTGGGGCTTGCCAGGTAAGTGTCCACATGCGATCTGCTACAGCGGCACTCGCTTCAGTGTGCGTGAGGGTAGTCACATCGTCTTCCCAGTTTTGCAATCCATCACCAGAGAGGGCACCAGCGCTGGTTCTCATGGCAAATCCTGCAGTGTAGGTTCCAGTTGCAGAAGGTCCACCGATGATTTGAAGCGTGAGTTCATACGATTCTCCAGCAATCCATCCATAGGGCACGTCGTCGAGAATAATTTGCACCGAGTTATCTGCTGCGCCATTGTGGCAAAGACAGCCACCTTTAGCAACATCATCGATGGTTTCTCCAGCGTTGTCTTGTGTGCCACCAACACCGCTGTGGAGTGAGGAAACGAAACCGGGTACGAGAAGCAAAACAGCAAGAACGAGGATAACTCCCGAACGTGTAGAAAATGTGCTCACGCGCATTGCATCACCCAATTGATTTGAGCCACTCGCAAGTGCTCCTTAAACATTACCAGTGAGATGGATTAAAAAATCTACGCAGTCACTCGTTTTTTTACGCCATTAAAGCATTCATATTTCGTTGAGAATCCGCATCATTTTTCTCCGAAAACCCCCTCCTTTTGACGCTTGAAGAGGGAGACTTCTTGAAGGACCGCCCAGAGCGGCTGTCGGGAACAGGATGGCAGCACACTTCGATAACACCTATGAGTTGACTCCTGAACAACTCGAGCAGTTGGACCAAGCCGAGGAAATGATGCTTCGAAATGACCTCGGAGCTGCTGAAAAATTGCTCCTTTCCATGGTTGAGGCTGAGCCCGAATGCATTCCCGTCCTTTCCAATCTCGGCCATTTGTATGGGCGTCATCTTTCCGAATTTGAAACTGCAATCGAATATTATGACAAGGTGCTTGCATTGGAGCCGGATAATGCTTGGGCCAGAGACGCACGTCGCCGATATTTGCGATATGTGTGATATTTTTGACCACTGCAAAGTTCATTGAGGTTCGGTTGAATGGCCCTCTATGGAAGCGTCCCACATCCTCATTGCTGGAGTGGGTGGCATCGGTTGTTCATGGGCTAAGGGAGCTCATGCACGATGCGAAGATTTCGCTGACATCTGCTTAGTCGATGCAGATGATTCAAGTTTTGAAAACAACGCTTCTGCACATTTCTTGCGATTGGGCCACGCACTCGATTCAGTGGGTTGCGCTGCACTCCCTCCGCTTGCTGAACAACGAATGCGAGGTTTGTCAGCACTCGCTCGAACCGTACTCGAACCTGTTGAGTTGGTCCTCTTGCTCGTCGGTCTGGGAGGTGGAACTGGTACAGGTGCCGCTCATGAATTTGCACGTCAAGCGCGTCAATCAGGTGCAATCGTCGTTGCTGTTGCTGCTTTACCGTTTGATGTTCAAGAGACTCGAGCAGCCATTGCAGAGGAGGGTTTGAAACGCCTTGAAAGAAATGCCCACGTGACTGTCCGTCTTTCGCTTGAACGACTCGCACGTCAGGCACGAGAGCGGGGAACTGCATGGCAAATGGGTGCTGAATGGGTTGAAGACTTGATTGAAGGTCTTGTTCGTACATTGATGCGTATGGGTCTCATCAACCTCGATTTAATGGATTTGCGAGCAATTGTTGAGAAGGATGGGGAAGCAACTCTCCTGGTGGGTATTGGTAAACCAGACGACCCTGAAGGCATACTTGAATCTGCCATGATGGCACCACTTGCTGAACTCGATGTCGGCGGCGCTCAAGGTTGTTTGATACAAGTTGAAGGCGGAGTAGGCATGACGATTGGACAATTGGATGAGGTTGCCAACATGTTTACTGAAGCATTAGATCCAAATGCTCAAGTGATTCTCGGTGCACGTGTTAGCGAAGACCTCGAAGATACAATTCGAGTCGTTACGCTCCTTTCAGGGATACAAACGGAATCCTAGTCTTTGATTTCGATGACGTCATCCCACTCGACATCTTCACTAATCGATGGGCCAACATTTCCATCCCATTCAACTTCGATATTCTGTTCGAGAGTCTTTTCTTCCTCATCACTCGTCTGCGAGACAACTGCTTCCTCTTCTATCGAAGCCGAAGACGGTTGTGATTTACGAAGAGAAGATACGACAAGGTCGTGCTGGTCGAGAATCTTTGCAAGAACACTTCTTTGCATCCATGTTATCGTAAGTAAAGCAATGATGTGCCCAGTAATCATTACAGTTGTAATGTCATTGAAAACCGCTGCAAGCATTGCTACACTACCTGCATAGGCATAGCCGAACGAAAGCCCCCACGGAAGGGCGTTTTCGGTAGAAAGAAGTTTGAATTTCTCGCCTACTGATTTCGATGTGATTGACCAAATGGCCATGAATACAGTGAACATCATCAAGACGACTTCTTCGATGAAGACTTCAATCACTCCAGGGTCCATGAACAGTTGACGCCATACCGTAAGAAGGTGCCATGTCGCAAACAAGTGTGCAAAAAGTGTCCATCGCGAAGAAAATTGTTTCAGAGCCCTGTCACGAAGAGCCATTTGGCGGTATTTCCAAGTCCATGCTACTGTTAAACCATACACTGTGAGGGCTGCAATGAAAAAACCGATGTTAGAAAGCAGGGCGCCACTTACGTCCAATTGTTTCTCATAGATCGACTGGAACACGAGTATTCCTGTTGCTGAGAGCGCCAATACCATGACACTTTGAGAGGCGATCATCATGTTGATATTCCCGGATGTCGTTTCCTTTTCTGGCAAATTCTTGGCAGCTCTGGACGAAGCCCACGAACCGAAGGACCTGCCTTGGGCAACAGCCCAAAGTACGAAGAGAGAGCCTAAACTTAACGAGAATGCTGCGGGTATGTCAAATGCCGAATCTCCACCGAATAAAATCAAGATGAGTATTCCGATTACGCAAGCAACGATGAATGGGAACAGGCAGATTTTGAAACTTGAGACGAGACGAACAAATGGATTCTGCTTTTCTTCTTTCAAAGAAGGGGTTAATGTAATCCACGTCTTGACACGTTCATTTGTTGAGAACATTGCAGTAACTGCATATCCGCAAGACAGTGAGATGAATCCGAGCGCTGCAACATCTCCTCCATCGGATGTTCCAGCAACAGTGTACAAGAGAGTGGAAAGTAAGGATATCAGTGCTAAATGAGGGAGAGTTTTAGGAGAGAGTAATGTTCCTACGAGGTGGAGCAATGAGGTTTCATTTGCCGCCAGGTTGGTAAGAATCTCATTTTCGCTTGAGGACTGCTCTATCGCCGCTTCACCATCCTCCATGCGTAGTCCTCTCATTCCTCTATTTTCATTCTATGCACGATTTTGACGGTCAAAGGTATTGAAGGAGGAGTTCATCGACTGTTTGATGGCTAAGCGTTTGTCGAAGGCTCTGCGCGGAAAACGCAGGTGGCTTGGCATTGAATGTTCTGCAGAATTCACATCGCGCTCCTCACTTGCAAAACAGATTTCGAGTGTTCTTCAATCCTCTGAGGTGCCTGAAGAATTTCGTCTTATGGATTTTCACCCCAGTGGTTCAGAGGACGCAGTCTTCGCCAGTGAAAAATTAGGCTTGTCTGAAGAAAGAGGTTTTGCCATACTTGAAATCCCGCACCCTTCTTACCAAGAAGTAAGGCTATGCTTTGGAGCGAGCGACTCGTATACGCAACATGGTATTGCCAGTCGAACAAGCAGCGGAAAAATCCGATTAGTTCGCGAACGATTGATGCTTCCTCGGCCAAATCGCAAGAGTTGACCATCATCTTCATTTGTTTTCGCCTGTTGGTCGTGATATGGCTGGAGGCGGAAGTGCACCTGCAATGAAGATGAGTGATGTGTTCATCCTTTTAGGCGTGACTTTTTTGCTCGGAGGCCTGTTTATTCACGGAATGGTATCGCCGGTTCAAGTGAATGCCGATGCAGAACCGTATACGGGGGGAGCGTCTCTGCTCAAAGGCGATTCTATGCAATTCACAGTTGAAGCGGTCAATCAGTCATCATTCATCGTAGAGATGTTTGATGAGAAGGGTTCAATCGTATTGTCTGAATCTTACGATCTTGAAGGTGGAGATACTCAATCGGTTGATTTTGAAGCGGATGAGAAAGGTTTCTACTCTTTCTCAGTCGAATTTTCTGAAGGTGCAGGAGAAGTTCTGGTCGATGTTGACCGTCAACTTCTCATCGATTTCATCATCTATCCGCTTGGAGCAATATGTGTTGTATTTGGACTGGCGAAAAGAAAAGATGAGCAAGGCAAAGAAACACTTGATGCCGTGTTGGAACCGAGTGATTAATCGGTCGCATAGTTCGACCAGATAATATGTTCTCCATCTTCGATTTGATGTGAGATGTTGGTGTCATCTTTGAGCGTTATTTTTCCGTCATTATCGATCTTCTCGAATGCCATTTTCAATCCTCTATAGAATGGCTCTCCAAGTGAGTTAAGAGACGATTTAAAGACCGTCAAATAATGCGCTAAAAACGCCTTCTTTTTGACATCATCGACATCGTGTTTTTTCTCGAACCAAGATGCAACTGAGGCTTGTATCGCCTTTTCAAAATTGGAGAGTGTAATTTCCTTGTTAATCTCATCGAGTGTGGCAAGAGAATAGTCGTTTTTCTTTTGTTCTTTCGAAGCGAGATTACATCCGATTCCAAGAATGACTCGGGTGGATTTTCCTCGACTGGAACTTTCAACCAACACGCCGCCTACTTTACGCAACTCATCGCTGATNTTCAGTAAGGCGTCATTCGGCCACTTGAGGNCTGTTTTCTCCTCTGCGTTACATGAGGAATTGATGGCTTCGTGCAATGCCAGACCACCCTGAAGTTGAAGCAATCCTGGGCTTGAAATTGAACTGCTGTCATGAATCACCCATGACCCAGCAAATGCCACTTCCTCGTGAGACCATTTCCTGCCTCGACGACCGTGACCTGCAAGTTGGCGGCCTGCTTGGAGAAAACTGCCTTCACCATGTTTTGAATGAAGCAAGAAGGTGTTGGTTGAATCTATTTCATCCTCGAACAATTTGGCTTGGTGTTCAAACGGGCGCCAAAGGGCGTAAACTTCGAGGTATTCGCCGTCTTCAAAACGCTGGACTGTTACGCTGCGAATTGCAAAACCATTTCCGATACATGTTGAACGAATACCCTTGCTTTTTTCATTTTGTGAAACGAGAAGAAAGACGGTCCCGCCCTTGGCGAGAATGGTTGACTTCTGGAGATGATTCAGCAATCNGGCAACCAGCCCTTTTTCATCCGTGTCCAAGAGAGCTGCCTCTTCCAATGGGCCAAGGTGGGGTGAATTTTGAACCGGTACGAGGTAAGGGAGGTTCCAGATAATGACGTCATGAGGTTGATCTCCTGCCCATTGACTGATTTCTCCGTCGATAAGAGGCCCGGGTCCGCCTTCATTGACTTTGATAGCGAGGCCATTTTTTTCTGAAGAATGGCGACTGCTTGCAACAGCAAAAGGATTGATGTCACATGCAGTTACAGAAAACCCGATTTGGGCTGAAAAGAGAGAAAGTGCTCCTGAACCACAACCGATATCGAGCAACCTTTTNCCACGTGGCTCGGGATAGTTGTGAAGCACTCGTGCCAGAAGATCTGTGTCTTCACGAGGAGGATAAACGGTTGGAGGTATTGTCAGCTCGATTTTACGGTGTTGAGGGGTCGTCCAAGTACGTTGTTCTGCAACCCTGTCGAGTCGTTCAATTTCTTGTTCGGCGTCATCCGAACCGAAGAATTCCTCGTCAAGCATTTGGTCCATTTCGGGCCAACCATTCTGAGTCTTTATGACTATCCAATGTTACCAAATCGTGCAACCCGACGCTAAAAGATGTATTTTTAATCCTCGTAAAGGAGCAAAACCAATCGACACCTCTACAAAAGAGACCAAACTNCATGTTGCGCAAGGTATAAGAACAGTTGCAAAGTCGGGCAAAAAGCCCAAGTTGCTATTTTGGGCCTGTAGCTCAGTCAGGTAGAGCGTCGGACTTTTAATCCGATGGTCGCGGGTTCGAACCCCGTCAGGCCCGCCTGACTGGGTTTCTGGGCTCGAATAGCGGGGTTTGAACGGGGTCTGGACATGGTAGTAAAAAGCGCAACAAAGAAACGACTCATGGAGCTTGGAGTCTCCGAAGAGTTCGCTCACAAATTAGCAACTGATCGAAACATGACCGACATTAAGGCAATGTCGTCAGACGAAGTCGCCTCGACACTTGGNGTTTCCAAGGATTCTGAACAATTCATCAACACCATGTCGGTTATCGCCGAACAAGGGTCACGTCGTCGTTCGAAATCCAAGAGTAAAAAGATTACAATTCGTGCCAAGGCTATCGATGACTTCGACCGTCCTGAAATCACAATGCGATTCAATGCGCTCAATCACATCTTGGTTCCTCACCAAGAACTGGTCGGAGAAGCAAACATTTCTGTTGAAGACCAATTCGCAGTCGAAAGCGAAGAACTCGCTCCATGGGAAATGCTTCAACAAGACGATGAAACCGGTGAGCCACGATTGGCTAAAGAGTGGTTGCCGAAGATTCTCATCACCGACCCGGTCGTTCAAGTCATTAAAGAAACGGCAGAAGCCCAAGACAATGCTCGTCTTGCGGCTGACCCAGACCACAAACCACTCGCCGCAGGTTGGATCGCCGACCGCGTACTGAAAGTTGTCCGCAAGTCTCCATCTGCTGGCAAAACAGTTGCTTATCGACTTATCGTAGAGGGTAACTAAGGGGGTATTAACATGCAAGAAATAATTCAATCATTTTTCAAAGAACGTAGCCTCGTCAACCACCAACTCGCATCCTATGACGACTGTATCCCGTCTGGTGACAATTCCATTTCCCGTATGGAAAAAATCATTCGAAATATCCGTGTAGGAACCGATGAAGAAATCATCGATGATGATGGCGGTTACATCAAACTGGACGTTGTCGATCATGACATCACAATCCGTTTGAAGAACATCAAACTCGGTGAGCCGACCATTCGGGAAGCAAACGGCGCTGAACACCCTTCTTCGCCTATGGAATGTCGACTTCGAAAGTTGACTTACATGTCTCCAGTCACCATCGATTTCCAAATCTCTCGCAACGGTGTTCCTTCACCTGTTGAGGCTGGAGTCCAAGTTGGTAGTATGCCAATTATGGTTCGTTCAACTCGATGTAACTTGCATGCAAAGCACATCGCTGGAGAGCGACAATTGTATCCAACAACCTCTGCTGAAGATGCAACAATGTGGGATGATCTCCTCCGAAAGCGTGGTGAAGACCCTCTGGACCCTGGAGGCTACTTTATCATTAACGGAACCGAACGTGTCCTCATTTCTATGGAAGACCTTGCACCTAACCGTGTTACTGTCGAAATCAACAAGCGATATGCTAAGCGAACAGAAGTGGCAAAGATTTTCTCTCAGAAAGANGGAATGCGTAAGCCGCTGAATGTTGAAAAGCGNCGTGACGGAATGCTCATGGTCAAAATCAGCACAGCAGGCACGACTGCAATCCCAGTCGTTCTCTTGATGCGTGCACTTGGTATCGAAAATGACCAAGAAGTTTTCCAAACCGTTGCGGGTCCAACTGAGACCTTCAAGTATATCGTCGCAAATCTCAACGAAGTCAATGACAATGAAGAGTATGCCGTTCAATCAATGGTTGAAGCACACGAATGGTTGCAAAAGAAATTCGCTGCTGGGCAACAAAAGGAATACCGTGAACAACGTGTTAACCAATTGCTTGACCGTGAACTTCTCCCTCACTTGGGCGACCAACCAACCGACCGTAAGAAGAAGGCTATTTTCCTTGGACGTATCGTTCGACAAGTTCTCGAAATGGCCCTGACAAACCGTGAGCCGAACGACAAAGACCACTACGCAAACAAGCGTGTCCGTCTCGCTGGAGACCTTATCGAAGATTTATTCCGTGTTTCATCAGGGCAACTCGCTCGAGATTTGAAGTACCAACTTGAACGCCACCACAACCGTAAGCGTGAATTGAAAATCACCTCATGCCTTCGACCGGATGTTCTTACTTCCAAGATAATGCACGCATTGGCTACAGGAAACTGGGTTGGCGGACGTTCTGGTGTCAGTCAACTGCTTGACCGAACAACTTACCTTGCATCTCTCTCGCACATGCGCAGAGTCACTTCTCCACTTGTACGAAGCCAACCTCACTTCGAAGCACGTGACCTTCACCCCACTCAATGGGGCCGATTGTGTCCGAACGAAACTCCCGAAGGTCAGAACTGTGGTCTGGTAAAGAATGCAGCACAAATGATCGATATCTCGGAACATATTAGCGAAGTCGAAGTTCGTGAACAACTTGACGAACTTGATGTCAACAGCGAACTTGAAGATTGGAGTTCTGGTGACCGTATTCACGTTAACGGTGATATTTACGGTATTCACAAGAACGGTAAGAACTTGGTTCGCCACTTCAAATCCGCTCGTCGTCGAGGAACAATTCCTGCTGAAGTATCTATTCGCCACGACAAAGAGAACAAGGATATTTTCATCAACACTGACAAAGGACGTATCTTGCGGCCTCTGGTCATCCTCTATGACGGTGCACCTCGTTTGACAGGTGAACACCTGCAAGCTCTACGTGAAGGTGAAATGACGTTCAAGAACTTGGTCAACGAAGGTGTCGTTGAATGGGTCGATGCTGAAGAAGAAGAAGACCTCCTCATCGCACCTCGTCCATTCGTCCTCCCTGAAGCAATTCCATCAGGTCCTTTCGAAGGGCGCCCACTGACAAATGAAAATGTCGAATGGCTCAATCTCGGAGAGCCTGGTGCAACTGAAGCGAAGTTACTGGCAAAGGTTCGAATGCCGAATGGAGATTGGGAATCTGCAGAGGTTTCTGTTCCGCTGCTTTACGACGAAGAATACACGCACTGTGAAATCGACCCTCAACTTGTATTGGGTGTTTGTGCATCGCTAATTCCTTACCCAGAACACAACTCAACACCTCGTGTTACTGGCGGAACTGCAATGGTGAAGCAATCACTTGGTCTACCGAGTTCCAATTACCGAATGCGCCCTGATACTCGTGCTCACATTTTGCACTATACTCAGACTTCCATTACACGAACTGCTGCAATGGAATCCACACACTTCGATGAGCGCCCAGGTGGTCAAAACTTCATCGTGGCAATTATGTCACTGCATGGATACAACATGCAAGACGCAGTCATCATTAACAAGGGTTCAGTTGATCGTGCTCTTGGTCGTTCTACCTTTAACCGAACATACAACGCTGAACGTCGCCGATTCCCAGGTGGTCAAGTTGAAGAAATCGAAAAGCCAGGCAGTTCGCTGCAAGAAGTCAAGGGACTCAAACCTGAAGAGTCTTATCGACACTTGGAAGCTGATGGACTGCCTCTACCAGAGATGTATCTCGAGGGTGGCGATGTGCTGGTTGGTAAGACCAGCCCTCCACGTTTCCTCGAAGAATCCGCTGGTGGCGCTTTCTTACTCGCTCAAGAACGTCGAGAATCCTCGATGCTTGTTCGACATGGTGAGAAAGGCTGGGTCGACAACGTTTATGTTACCGAATCATTGGATTCCGGCCGCTTGGTCAGAGTCATGGTCCGAAGCCATAAAGTTCCAGAAGTCGGAGATAAGTTCGCATCCCGTCACGGTCAAAAAGGAGTCATTGGACGACTTGTTGAACCAGAAGACATGCCATTTACTGCCGATGGAACCGTTCCTGATTTGATTATCAATCCGCACGCTATTCCATCACGAATGACAGTTGCTCACGTTCTCGAAATGATTGGTGGTAAAGTTGGTTCGATGGAAGGCCGCCGAATTGATGCTACTGCATTCCGTGGTGAAAAAGAAAGCAGTCTCCGTGATGGACTTGTCCGTAATGGACTTGCTCACACCGGTCGTGAAACAATGATTAACGGTGAAACTGGAGAAGTTTACCCTGCAGACATCTTCATCGGCTGTATCTACTATCAACGACTTCACCACTTGGTGTCGTCCAAGATTCACGCCCGTTCACGTGGTCGAGTTCAAATTCTTACACGTCAACCAACTGAAGGTCGAGCACGTCAGGGTGGTCTGCGATTCGGTGAGATGGAACGTGATTGTTTGATTGCTCACGGTGCATCGATGGTCATTAAAGACCGACTTCTCGATGAATCCGATGGTATTGACATGTATGTCTGTGCCCAATCCGGACACATTGCCTGGTATGATCCTAAACGACGCACATACGTTAGCCCAATCCATGGTGATGGCGCTGAAGTCTACAAAGTACAAACCTCTTATGCATTCAAGCTGCTCCTCGACGAAATGAAGAGTTTAGGTGTGGCCATGAGACTCGAACTGGAGGACCGACGATGAGCCAAAAAAATACAATGATTCCAAAGCGTATCGCTCAGATTCGCTTTGGCTTAATGGAGCCAAAAGAAATCCGACAAATGTCTGCTGTTGAAGTAAAGACTGCAGACACCTACAAGGATGATGGACACGCTTACCGTCAAGGATTGATGGACCCTCACATGGGTGTTATCGAACCGGGATTGGTTTGTCCAACTGACAACTGTAAGTATGACGAGTCTCCAGGTCACTTTGGCCATATTGCTCTCGAACTTCCAGTTATTCACATTGGTTTCGTTAACCTCATCAAGACTGCTCTGAAAGCGACATGTTCCAAGTGCAGTAAGATTTTGTTGCACGACACTCCGAGTACTCACCCTTCGAATCCTGAATTGAGTGAACAAGATTACTACCGAACCCGAATCCGTGATATTATCATCAAGCACGGTGTAGGTTCAACAGAATTCTCGAAGATCATCAAGGAAGTTGAAAAGATCACCACCGGAACTCGACGTGGACAATGTATGCACTGTCAAGCAATGCAAGGTAAAATCATGCTCGACAAGCCGACCACCTTCAAAGAGAAGAAAGAGTCACAAGGTGCTGGAAAAGGCGAGGTAGAGCGAAAGTTGAATCCTCGTGACGTCCGTGAATGGCTCAGTGCTATCCCTTCGGAACACTTGATTTTCATTGGAATGGATAAAGACAATCGCCCAGAATGGGTCGTTCTCAAGGTTCTGCCTGTTCCTCCAATTACTGTTCGACCTTCGATTACCCTTGATAGCGGAGACCGCTCTGAAGACGATTTGACTCACAAATTAGTCGACGTTCTCCGAATCAACCAACGTCTTCGTGAAAACAGAGACACCGGTGCACCTCAATTGATTGTTGAAGATTTGTGGGAGTTGTTGCAATATCACATTACCACATACTTTGACAACCAAACATCAGGAATTCCTCCTGCACGTCACCGCTCTGGCCGTACGCTCAAGACATTGACACAACGATTGAAAGGTAAGGAAGGACGTTTCCGTAGTAACTTGTCTGGAAAGCGTGTGAACTTCTGTGCTCGGTCCGTTATTTCACCAGACCCATATTTGGGTGTTAATGAAGTCGGTGTTCCTAAGAAGATTGCAAAGGAATTGACTGTGCCAATCCGTGTTACATCTCGTAACCGTGAACAAATGCGCCAGATGATTCTACGTGGTCCAGATGTCCACCCAGGTGTCAACTACATCATTCGTGGTGACAATCGCCGTGTTCGTATTAACCAAAGAAGCCGTTTGATCAATGCTGGATTCCGCTGTCACAACCCTGAGTGTAGCGAAGAGACAACACTCCGTCCGGATATGCATCAGTGCCTACCTGCTCCGAACTTCTTGCCAGGCCTTGTCATTAAACCAGAGATTTTTGTTAATCCTGTTGATGGCTCACAAGAAACCAGCTATGTTGTCGATGATGATGCAACTCTTGCGAACCTTCGCGGTGAAGATGTCAATGGTCAGAATCTTCCTGAAGACGACCCAAGAGCAAAACTCCACTACCGTTGGATGCACGAATTAGCACAGGCTGACAAAGTTCATCCTGACCCGCACCCAGAACATCTTGAAGTCAGCTGCCCTCATTGTGGCAGTCCTGCGGATGAATGGGGCGACCGAACAGGTGTCGAAGACCGTCTTGCAACCATTGACCGAAATGGTAATCCAAAACCCGGTCTCTTGGTTGAACGCCACTTGATTGACGGCGATGTTGCTATCTTTAACCGACAACCATCTCTTCACAGAATGTCGATGATGGTTCACGAAGTTCGAGTTATGGAGGGTCACACTTTCCGTTTCAACTTGGCAGTTTGTACTCCTTACAACGCTGACTTTGACGGTGACGAAATGAACCTTCACGTCATTCAATCTGAAGAAGCACGTGCTGAGGCGAAGATTTTGATGCGAGTTCAAGAGCACATCCTCACCCCTCGATACGGTGGTGCGGTGATTGGTGGTATACACGACCACATCTCCGGTGCTTACTTGCTTTCACGTCCTGGCACCCTCATCAACCGTCGTCACGGACTCGAGATGATTGGAAACATTGGTTGGACTGGAGAATTGCCTGAAATCGTCAAAGATGAAAACGGTAAGGAATGCTTCCGAGGACAAGACATTATCTCGTTGATTATTCCAGACAATATTCATCTGCGATTCCGAAGCCGTTCAAACGACGATGTCGTTGTGAAGAACGGAATGGTTGAAGGAACACTGGACAAGCGTGCAATCGGTGCTGAAGACGGACGTCTTCTCGATGCTATTGTTCAGACCAACGGCCCAGAACTCGGTGCGAAGTTCCTCGATGATTTCACTCGCCTCTCTATCGCTGCGTGCACATCTCTTGGTTTCACCACCGGTATTGATGACGAAGACTTGAGCGCTGATGCATTGCAATCCATTCGAAATGCAAACACTGAAGCAGGTGTGCTTGTTCAAGAAGCACTCGATAAATTCGGTAAGGACGGTAAAGGATACGAAACCCGTCCTGGTCGAACACCTCGTGAAACGCTTGAAGAAGATATCATGGTCATTCTCGACCAAGGTAAGCAAGAAGCAGGTGACGTTGCTAAGGACGAACTCGCACAGTCGGGTTCAACGAACGCAGCGGTCAACATGGCTATTTCCGGTGCTCGTGGTTCAATGGATAACCTCAACATGATGGCTGGTTCAATCGGTCAAGCAAAGGTTCGTGGTAAGCGACTTGAGCGTGGTTACAATGAACGTGTTCTGCCTCACTTCCGCCGTGGCGGTCGTGCAGCAGCAGATCGTGGTTTCATCGCAAGTTCATTCAAGCGTGGTCTTGAGCCTACGGAGTTCTTTATGCTCTCCATTTCAGGCCGTGAATCTCTGGTCGATACAGCGGTTCGTACTGCAAAGTCCGGATACATGCAACGCCGATTGATTAACGCTATGGATGATTTGAAGGTCTATGATGACGAGATGTTGTCTGTCCGAAACACTGCAAACAGAATTATCCAATTCAGTTACGGTGAAGACGGTATTGACCCTTCACGTGGTGTCCACGGTTCTCCGTTTAACATCGATGTTATCGTCGATGAAGCGCTTGGAACTGAAGGTGCTACAGTCGTTCTACGAGAATCGAAAGAACGAGATGAAAAGGAAGAAGACTTTGGCGGATGGGAACATGAGCCAGAAACCCCAGAAGGAGGTGAAGTTTGATGGTCGTAAAGAGTGCAACCAAGAAGAAGCTCATGGATTTGGGTATCGCAGAGAATCATGCGCATGCTCTTGCAGATGACAAGAAGTGGGATGATGTTAAAATCCTCGCCGCTGGAGAAATCGCACAGATTTGTGAGACCGATTCTGAAGCCGCTGCTACCATCAAATCAACAATTGATGCTGCAAGTAAGAAAGGTGGAGATTCCAACAGTGAAAACACCGGTCCTACAACTTCAGTCCGCCTCCGTCGTACTGGACGTTCGATTGCTCGTGCAAAGACTTCAGTTGCAATGACTGAATACGATGCTGAATCAAAACTCTTGGAGTTTGAAGATGAACTTTCCCAAGATCCTGTGTTCAAGTCACTTGTTGCAGCAGTTGAAGCCAATGGTTCTTCTCGATTTACCAACCGCATTTTCCACGATTTAACCGTGGCAATCCATGCACGTGGTAAGAAGAAATTAACCAAGCCACAAGCAAAGAAAGTCGTTGATGAAGCAGTTGTTGCTCTTGACCGAGCAAGTATTGACCCCTATGAAGCAGCGGGAATTATCACTGCACAATCCATCGGTGAACCTGGAACACAGATGACCATGCGTACGTTCCACTATGCGGGTGTTGCTACAGTTAACGTCACTCAAGGTTTGCCACGTATCATCGAAATTGTCGATGCTCGAAAGGTTCCAAACACCCCTACAATGATCATTTACTTGGCTGGAGAAAAGAGCACATCTGCAGATGCCGCACAAAAACTTGCTGCGTCAATCGAAGAAACGCATACCGTTGGCATTGCAAATCTGGAGACAGACGTTGCTCAACGACGATTGGTCTTGAAACTGAACAAGGGTAACCTCAAGCAGAAGAACATGACTGGAGCCGAGGTGAAGGATAAACTTGAACGTGCAACTCGCCTCTTGGTTCAAGCAGATAAGGAAAAGAACCCTTCAACATTGACGCTCATTCCAGGTGTCCACACTGAAGAAGACCTTGCTGAGCTTGCCGACAATCCGCCTTCTTACACCATGCTTTTGCAATTGGAAGAGAAGATACGAGACATGCGACTCAAAGGTATTCCAAACATCGCTCGTGCCAACGTTCAACTGAACGACAAGACTGGTGAATACTACCTTTCGACGATTGGCTCAAACCTTACCCGTGTCAGTGAAATCGAAACCATCGATCGTAACCGAACCTACACGAATAACATCATCGAAATCTTCGACTTCCTCGGAATCGAAGCAGCTCGACAAGCAATTGTTGACGAACTTCAAGCAACTCTTGACGGAGCACGCCTCGAAGTCGACGTCCGACACTTGCTACTCGTTGCTGACGTTATGACTTCTGAAGGTGAAGTCCGAGCAATTGGACGTCACGGTGTTTCTGGAACCAAGCACAGTATCTTGGCCCGTGCTGCATTCGAAGTTACCGTAAATCACTTGCTTAAGGCTGGTGTTATCGGAGAAAAGGATTACCTCACAGGTGTTGCAGAGAATATTATCGTCGGTCAACCAATTTCACTTGGAACCGGCAGTGTTGAACTTTACTACATCCCTGAGTAATGAATTTCCACCCATGAGAAACGATGTGGAGTATGGAGGAATAAAATATGGACCTAAACCGACAATTGAAAAACGCAATAGCGACTGGAAACCTACGATTTGGACAACGACAAGCCATCGATGCATGTGCACGTGGTGAAGCGAAACTGATCATTTTTGCAGCGAACTGCCCTACTGAATTTACCGATGAATTGCATGCGAATCATCCAGAAGTTACCAAATTCCGTGCAGGCATGGTGAACCGTGAACTTGGAATTGCATGCAGCAAGCCATTTGCAGTTTCAACCATCAGCATCATCGATGCTGGTGATAGCGATTTGCTTCAACTTGAAACGAATCTTGAGTGAAATCAGTTCAAGCCTCGTAATTCGGGGTATCATCGGATGAAAGGTTTGATGTCTGTAGACCTCGTGGTCAATATATGCGCCTATCGTATGCAACGTTTTCTGCATTTCTGCTGACCTTCATGATGCTTTCAGCATTGCTTGTTTTTGAGCATCCAAATTCATCTGAAACAGAACTTGATGAATCCAATCAAGACGACCTGCTTTTCACTTCTGCACGAAGTTCTACCAAGTCTTTCCTCTCTTCAGGTGGTTCTACAACTCAAAGTATTGACGCTGAATACATCGATTCCAACCCGACTGGTGGATGGGTCATTGGTTCGACATTTAACCAAACGCTAACGTATGGTACTCAAACTCTTTCTCCAACATCTCCCTATACCTATGGAGAGTTTTTCCTCGCCTCAACTGATGATGCTGGAAATTGGCTCTCTGTTTTCGGTGCCGACCATAGTTTCGGAGCTGGTGGTCTTTCGTCACTCAATGATATCACCGTTGATGCTGGTGGAGAAATCATCGTTACTGGATTCTTTTACGGTGAAATTTCTTTCCCTGGCGGTGGTGGTCCAGCTGCAGTAATCTCCAATACGAATCCTAATTACCATCTCGAGGGCTTTGTAGCAAAGGCAGATCCAATGGGTAACTGGCTTTGGGCGCATAGTTTTGTCACCCTCGTCAACGGTTCGGGCGAATTCAGCACGACAAAATCCGTTGAATTGAATGCAATGGGTGATGTGTATCTTACAGGTACTTTTCAAGGCGAAACGGATTTTGGCGGTTCTGCGCTTAATGTATCAAACACACAGATCTATGTTGCTAAATTCGATGGAAGAAACGGCTTCCTTAATTGGGTTGTAAGCGGTGGTGGAATCGGCTCAAACCAAGTTTTTGACATGGCTACAACCTCATCAGGTGGCGTTAAAATCGCTACCATTTGCGATGGTTTTTCTCAGTGGTCAACATCCAGTTACGTCGCTCAAGGAACCATTGATGCATTAATTGTTGAATTGG
This sequence comes from Euryarchaeota archaeon TMED99, assembly GCA_002170315.2. Lineage (GTDB taxonomy): Archaea > Thermoplasmatota > Poseidoniia > Poseidoniales > Poseidoniaceae > MGIIa-L1. The sequence continues at coordinate 2,750 of NHFA02000027.1, read as the reverse complement.
ATACCAATGGTGGAATTCTGAATCTCAAGGGAATCGGAGCAAGCGCTCAGCAAACAGTGGTCACTCAAATTCAAATTGATCAAGCAGGAGATACTTACCTTGCAGGAACCTTTGGAGGCACAATCAACAGCGGTGGCTGGAGCGCTACTGCAACATATGGAGGTAACGATGTTTTCGTTGCTCGCAGTGCAGCATCCCCTTCCAACAGTTGGGCTCTGGTCTCAGGTTCCAGTGCTGAAGATGAACCGTGGGCTCTTGCAGTCACCTCAACGGGACAGGTCATCTATGGAGGATATTTTTCTGCAGCTTTCACTGCCGGGTCAACAACGATGAGCCCTTCGAATCACGACGGATATGCAGTTGGAATCTCTTCTTCAGGTGCAGTGGATTGGACTGAACGAATTGGCGGCTCACAATACGATTATGTTTGGAGCATGACCGTCAACATGAGCGATTTTGTTGGAATTGGTGGCTCATACTCTGGTTCGATGACCCATGATGGCTCGACCCTCACTTCATCCGGTGGACGAGATTCATATGTTTGGGTATTTGACCCATCGAGTCTAAAAGATTCAGATGGCGACAGTGTCGTGGATGTTGATGATAATTGTCCGAATGTCGCCAATCCTTCACAAGCCAACACCGATGGTGATTCGTATGGTGATGAATGTGATTCAGACGACGATAACGATGGTTTAACCGACAACTTCCCCGACCTTTGTCCACGTAATGGCGAGTTTAATTGGACAAGTACACAAGACTTTGACAACCCTTCTGCTTCAACAGATTGGGATAACGACGGCTGTAAAGATGATGCTGAAGATTCTGACGATGATAATGACCAAGTTCTCGATGTCAATGACTTGTGCCCATACACTTCCTACAGCCCCCCTCGTCCAACTTGGATTTCAGATACTTCCTCCAACGATATTGATGGCGATGGATGCCGCGACAGCGATGAAGATGTTGATGACGATGCTGATTCTTTTGATGATGTAAATGATGACTGTCCTACGCTTGCTGGTACTTCGACACTTGGAACCACGGGCTGTCTTGACACCGATGGTGACGGATGGTCTGATACGACTGACGATTGTCCGAATGAAGCAGGAAACTCGACCCTTGGTGGTAAAAACGCCTGCCCGGATAATGACGGTGACGGTTGGTCAAATGCAGATGATGCATTCCCGAACGAACCATCTCAGTGGACAGATACAGATTCAGATGGTTTTGGTGATAATACACAAGGCATTACACCTGACGCCTGCCCAACAGTTCCAGGGACTTCGACACTCGACCGAATTGGTTGCTTTGATGCCGATGAAGATGGTTATTCAAATGCAGATTCTACATGGTATGTGGAAGACGGAGCAGATTCTTTCCCGACCGATGCCACTCAATGGTCTGATTTTGATGGTGATGGTTTTGGCGATAATTGGGGCAACTCCTCATGGGATGACCGCAAAACCTCTTGGCCGGGTGAACTTGTCGTTGGCGCTACAACGCAAGATGCTTGTCCGACCCTTGCAGGAGACTCGTGGAGAGCTGATACACTTGGATGCCCAGATGCTGACGGTGATGGTTGGTATGACCTCATGGATGCCTTCATCAACGATGCAACTCAATGGGAAGATATGGATATGGATGGCTTTGGCGACAATCAATCAGGGAACCAACCAGATGCTTGCCCATCAATCCCTGGTAATTCTTCCATGGACCGATTTGGTTGTATCGATACCGATGGCGATGGTTACTCGAATGCCGATATCAGTTGGGGCTTTGATATGGGTGGTGACGCATTTTCAAACGATGCAACACAATGGCTCGACAGCGATAATGATGGCTATGGAGAGAATCCTCTTGGAACAACTCCCGACGCTTGCCCAACCATTCGAGATACCTCAAATGTTGACCGCTATGGATGCACAGATACCGATGGAGACGGCGTTTCTGACCCGGATGATTCTTGGACGCTTGCCGATGGAGCAGATGCTTGCATCTCAGGTTCTGGAAACTCAACAGCAGACCGAATTGGATGCTTTGATGGAGACGGTGATGGTTACTCAAATCCAACTGCAGATTGGGCAGTAAGTGATGGGGCAGACGCCTATCCTGAAGATCCTCTGCGATGGCTCAAAGAAGCATCCTCGAATGACGGGTCATCGTCTTCGACGACCCTCTTCCTTGGAATCGGAGGAGTCCTTGTTCTGGCAATTGTTGCCGTACTTGCAATAATGTTCCTCCGCAAGCCAGAAGATGGCGAGGTGGTGGACAAAACTTGGAACGATGGTGCCGTCTTTGCACCAATGGGAAGCGCCATGCCTGCAATGCCGAATATGGCAGCTCAACCAGCGGTCATGATGCCAATTTACAACGAAACTCCTCAACCTGTTGCTCAAGTTGCTTCAACTCCTGCAGTTGCTATGCCCAACATGGGTGCACAACCTGCTGCAGTTGCTCAGCCTGCGCCAGTTGCACAACCTGCACCTGTTCAGCCTGACCCTGCACGTGAATATTACAATGGATTGATTGCTCAAGGATATCCACAGCCAAGTGCGCTTCAATATACGCAGCAATATTATCCAACGTTCAATCCTTAGGTTGCTTCATTCAATTCAATCATTGAGTAACTTTTGAACAGAAAGGAGAATCTCATTGTGATAGTTGAATCCACTATTTTTCAATTCTTCAAAACTTAGTGAAACAAATGATTGTTTCAAGAGGATATCCGTTACATCGCTTTTCTTTGT
>NHFA02000026.1 GCA_002170315.2 Euryarchaeota archaeon TMED99 | reverse complement strand
GGCTCGCGGACATTACCACGACGAAATCGTAAAGGAAGTCGAAAAACTGAATGGATACTTACCAGAAGACAGCGTGAAATTGTTTGTTCCACACGAGAATTTCAACCGTGACATCGGCGCATTCAAGCGTTTGCGATACACGACAGAAGGAACTGCTTTCGAAGGATCTGATGAAGAGTGGGATGCATATATTCAGGCAGCTCTACCATCCGCTCAAGATGAAGAAGACCTCAAGGAATTGTTCAAGCTCGAATGGGTTGCAAACAAACCAATGTCTGCTCGTCAAATCGCATCCGGCATCGGTGCTGAGGCTTGAACCCAATTGCTCTCGAGGGGAAACCATGATTCCAGTATCTCTGTATGGTCTTGACGTTGAGAAGTGTGAAGCATTCTATGCCGCACTCCCCGATTTAGTCGCTGACACTGTGGATGATGAAATCTATGCAGATGCTTTGTTCTCAATCGAGAGTGAAGCATCGCTCGAACACATCCGTGTGGCAGATGTATGGGCAAAGTACAACCCGTTTGTATGGCCAGAGGACATTTCGAATGAAGTGGAAATGACCATTCGGACCGTGAGTTATCCTGATGTATCAATGCTTGAGCATCTTCTCACGCTTGACAATGTTGATGCAACACGAGTTTCCGCATGGATGCACTTCTCGACCAACCTTTTTCCATTGTATACTGAGGCTGCTTGTGCTACACTTACTCGTATGGGTGTTCCAACCCCATATGACCCAACTGATATCGCCAGTTATGGCCTCTATGTTTCTCGAATTGAAGGTTTGAAACTCTACGCACCTGCTGCAGGTTTGCCCGAAATAGGATTGCCCCGCTCACGCATGCTCCAACTTGGATTGGAGCGATTTGAATGAAGCATTTTCTGGTTCATATCAAATTGATTCTTGTCGTAGCCATATGGGGAGTTGGGTGGCCTGCTGGGAGAGTCATTGCCCAAGAAGTGGCACCGTTTGCCGCATCTTGGCTACGTTATATCGTCGCAGTTTTGTTTTTCCTCATCTATCTGAGATTGTCAACTCAATGGATCTATCCATCGCGAGATGAATGGAAAAGAGTCGCTTGGATAGGTTTCTTTTCTACATGCTTGTATCAAGCCTTTTTCATGGTCGGCATGAAATATACTGCAGCAGGTGATGCCTCACTGATGATTACCTTTAATCCATTTTTCACTGCTTTACTTGCTGTTGTGTTCCTAAAAGAAGCCATGCATTGGAGGCTAGGTGTTGGAATCGCACTCGGAATTGCTGGTGTTGGCGTTTTATTTTGGTATTCTCCAAATGTCGATATCCCGTTCAACGAACGCGCTCTAGGCGATGTGCTGATTGCCGGTGCTGCCTTTGCTTGGGCCTGTAACACGATTCAAATGAAAAAAGCCATGACTGAACCTGCAAAGGATTCGGAACGTTGCCTTTCACCCTTGCAATTGACCGTTTGGTCTTCAGTTGCGGGTTTGATTATGCTTACTCCAGTCATGTTGGCCGAAACGTGGGTGGTTGGGCTTCCATCTCCATCAGCGAATGCCTGGATTGCCATGGTTTTCCTAGCGGTTTTCTCAACGGTAATTGCCTATGTATGGTTTGCAGATGGTATCTTGACTATCGGGGCAGGAAAGAGTGCATTGTATGTCTACTTGGTTCCCATTTTTGGAATTTTGAGTGGCTATCTTCTTCTCGATGAGAAACTTGGCGCTTCACTCGTTCTTGCGTTTATTTTGATTGTTGGAGGCGTGATGCTCGCTCAGAGTAAGCAACCGTTTTCCGAGCAATCATCATGAAGTTGGACGCCTTGGCCTTGTCATGGAAATTCGCTGTGTTGCCGTAATCGGTGCTGGAACAATGGGTGCCGGTATAGCACAAGTGTGTGCTCAAAGTGGTTGGAAGACTCATCTGTTTGATGCCTTTCCCGAAGGCTTAGAGCGAGGAATGCAACGCATTGATGCTTTTTGGGAGAAAGGTATTGCTCGTGGGAAGACTACCCTGGAACAAAAAGTAGAATGGTCAAAAAACTTGCATCCATTTTCAGACATGGAGCGAGCAGTTGGTGAAGCCGACTTGGTCATTGAAGCGGTACCTGAAATACCGGAACTCAAACACTCTATTTTCTCAGAACTTGACCGTTTAGCACCACCTCATGCCCTCCTTGGCACCAATACCTCTTCGTTATCGATTGCCGATATTGCTGCAGCAACTTCTCGACCTGAAAACGTCATTGGCATGCATTTTTTTAATCCTGTTCCAATCATGAAATTGCTCGAATTGGTTCGCCACGATTCGACCAGTGATGCGACAATTGCTGCAGCTCAGTCTGCTGGTGCGGCGATGGGTAAAACTACCATATTGGTCAAAGACATTCCAGGATTTGCTACAAGTCGACTTGGAGTTGCTTTGGGCAATGAAGCAATTCGGATGCTTTCAGATGGTGTCGCCAGTGCTAAAGATATCGATACCGCAATGGTTCTCGGGTATAAACATCCGATGGGGCCACTTGCTTTGAGCGATTTAGTTGGTCTTGATGTTCGACGTGATATCCTCAAAAATTTGCAGTCTTCGTTTAATGACGATGCCTATGAACCCCATCCACTTCTTGAGAAATTAGTCGCTGCTGGTCGACTTGGGAAGAAGACTGGAATGGGGATTTATGATTGGTCTTCTGGTGAAGCCGAAGAAACTGAATTACCTGAATAATTTTTCACTCCACCACATGTGGAGAAAGAAGCATTGCTTTATTCAGATTGGAAATTAGGTTTTCGCTTTTCGATGAATGCTGCTACACCTTCTTTGAATGCTTCAGTAGTACCTGCGGCTTCAATGAGTGTTCGCTCATGCTTGAGGTGAGTTTCAAAATCGTGAACCGATTGAATATCGAGTAAATGCTTGGTCGCTTCCTTTGTATGGTTGCCCCACTGACTCCAACGTTTTGCCATCTCGCTGGCAGATTCGATAAGTCGCTCATCTTCGACCAGAGCATCGACAGCGCCAACTGATACGCATTGCTCTGCATCCCAAATTTCATTTTCAAAGAAAAATCTCCTGCTCACCTGATCGCCAACGAGGCGTGGTAAGAGCCATGTTGTTCCTCCATCAGGTGATAGACCCATACCTGAATACGAAGCGGCCATTTTTGCTTTTGATGAGGCGATTCTTGCATCGCAGGCAAGAGCCAAACCGAGCCCTCCTCCCGCACATGCGCCGTTAATGGCAGCAATGGTGATTTTGGGTGATTGACGCATTCGAATTAACAGTGGATGAAGCACTCCTGTTAGATCCCGAATCAATTGAGGGGCGTCGTTTTCTTTAATCGCTTGAGCAAATGCGTTGATGTCTGCGCCTGCTGAGAAGAATTTGCCTTCACCTGTGAGAACCAATGCTCGCAAATCGGGATTGGTGAGACCTTGGTCAATGGCTTTAGCAATCTGTGGTAAAAATTCTCGAGAAAAGGATTGTGTTGCAGAGTGACCAGAGAATCGAATCAGACCAATTCCATTTCCTAAATCGCTGAATTCAACGGTCATTGGTTCACCTCAGAGTTTGATGTTGACGTTCTTCACCTTGGTATAGAATCGCATAGCGTCTTGGCTTTGTTCGACGCCGATACCCGATTGTTTCCAACCTGTGAATGCAGTTTGTGGGAACGTGATGGGGTATTCATTGATTGAAACCATGCCACTTTCTAAATCGCGAGCCATCGAATGTGCACGACTGAGGTTGTTGGTCCAAATTCCATTCAATAACCCAAAGGGTGAGTCATTGGCTAAAGCCAACGCTTCGGCATCTTCACTGAACGTCGTAACCGCTAACACAGGTCCGAATAATTCATCATTGAACAAGAGATTCTTACTGTCGACTCCAGTAACCACGGTTGCTTCCATGAACGCTCCGTCACCTTCAACGATGTTTCCACCGCAAACGACTGTTCCGCCCATTGCAAGTCCTGCGGATAATTTTTCCATGACTTCATCACGATGGTTTTGGTGGACGAGACTTCCAATTCGGACTCCTTCTTCCATTCCTGGTCCAACCTTCCATTTTCCAACTTCAGCAACGACGGCCTCAACCAATTCATCATGCACATCTTCGTGAACGATGAGTCGAGAACCAGCCCAACACATCTGTCCAGCATTCATGAAAATTCCAAAGCAAATTGCTTTTGCAGCGTATCGAAGGTTGGCATCTGGGAAAACAATGTTTGCACCTTTTCCTCCAAGTTCAAGCGTAACGGGAGTGAGGTTTTCACTCGCCTTAGCCATGACTGTTTGTCCAGTAGGTACGCCACCGGTTAAGACGATTCCATCTACACCCTTGTGTCCGGCAAGTGCATCTCCAATCAGTCCACCAGAACCAGTAATGACCTGTAACACTCCTGAGGGGAGTCCGACTTCTGCTTCTTCCATAGCCTTCGCCCATGCAAGGAGAGACAGAGGAGTCCAAGATGCGGGTTTGGCGATGACTGTACACCCTGCAGCAAGAGCGGGTGCAATTGAACGAATTGCGAGTTGGAGCGGGAAGTTCCATGGAATGATGTGAACAGTGACGCCAAGTGGTTGGCGCAAGGTGTAGTTAAGCCGGTTTCCAGGAACTGGAATTGTGCTGCCTTCTATTTTATCAGATAATCCAGCGAAGTATTCCAGCGTCCATGCTCCGTAGCGGATTTCAGAAAGAGCCTCTCGGAAAGTCTTCCCATTATTACTGGATTCAAGAACTGCAAGCTCTTTCGCTTTGGCATAAGTTGCTTGAGCCATTTTATTGAGTATACGACCGCGCTGGGCCGGGTCCATATTTTTCCAAGATGAATCATCGAATGCTGCCTTTGAAGCATCGACACAGCGATTGACATCGCCCAAAGTTGCTTTTGGAGTGGTTGCCATAACGTCGCCTGTTGCAGGGTTGAGTATTTCTGCTGTTGCTCCGTCTTCGGCATCGCACCATTTTCCATCAATCGACATCTGTTCTGCGCTCATATTCCTCTCCAAGGGTTATCCCCTCAAAGGCATTCGCTTGCAGAGACTTGGTTTCAAAGAACGGAAAAGCAGAGACTCTCGGCGAAAAGACTCTTGAAGCGAGTTCTCTGTGCATACAGTATGGCTCGAGAGGTAAGTTTGGCAGATGCGGCTGCCAGAACCATTGCTGATAGGGCACCCCGACTCCTCGTCATCGCTGGTGCAACAGGAACTGGCAAGTCTACTGCGTCCGTTCAACTTGCAGCAGACATTGGTTTTTCCCGTCTCCTTTCAACCGATGCAGTTCGAGAAATCATGCGTTCTTGTGATGAAGAACGACAACAACCTGCTCTGCACCGTTCTTCTTTCTCACGTGGAAGTTCGGGGGAACCAGTCATCGATTGGCTGGACACCTGTCAAGCAGTCGAAGGAGGCATTGTTGCAACCATTGACCGTGCTCGACGTGAAGGTATTGATTTACTGATAGAAGGTGTTCACATCAACCCAAGTGAACGTTTACTTCGCAGTTGGCGTGAAGCGGGCGGAATTGCGATTGGACTCGTAATGACGGTTGGTGAAGAAGACCGTCATCGTTCGATGATTCGCTCAAGAGATGCCCACTCATTCCGTCGTCCGGACCGCTACTTAGCGGCATTCCCACGAATTCGTGCCATTCAAGACGGTTTAATCGAACGTGCGAAGATCGCCTCATGGCCTATTGTTGACCTTTCAAGGGTAAGCAAAGATACCGATCGAATCAAACATCTGTTGGACCTTGCTTGGAATGAACATGTTCAACGCCGTTAAGCGTGAACGACATCGAAGGAAATGGATGTAGTAAGCATTGCAGAACCGTCAGAAACCCCTAATTCTCCAGTGAAATGAAGCGTTGTGGGTGATGTTTCATTGACTTGCATATTGATTATTTTAATTTCAATACCGCGAAGTTCACCATGGTGAAGCAGGTCGTCATGAACGCTTTGATATGCAGTTTCTCCTGCCTCGAGCGGATCAAGTCCGCCATTTATCCATAATTGCGTACGTGCTTCAGTTAATTCAGGAATTGCCTCTACGGCTTCCAAAGAGGTCACCAGCACCCCGTCAGAGGCAGTTTCGTATGGCATAGTTAATCCTGCGACTTTGACTCCGAAAATCGCCATGGAAAGCAAAGACATCAACAAGACAACTCCGGTTGCTAGAAGCATTTGTCCTGCATCACGGTCTTCATTGGAAGAAGGTGTTTGAAGACGCATTAAGCTCCACCTCCTCTATTCCAAACATCCAGTGTAACAGTCCAAGAGTTTTCATCGATGGCCAGTAAATGATGAACGGTAACCGTCTCTCCAGCAGGAGTTCCAGTATTACCGTAAGGTACAGACGTCCCACTGTTCTGCGCTAACCAACAGTTTGCTTCTTTGCCTACTGCAATTTGGTTTTGCAACAAAAAGCAAGCATCATCAAGCTCACCGTTCTGTAATAATTCACTTAATCGATTCTCACCAGAGACCTCTGCCTCTAAACTCAATCCATATCGAAAAGCATCATCTCCAGTAATTTCCAATGCCGCATCATGTGCAACGCTTGGAGCATCTGGGACCTGTATTCGTATGAGGAAGGTCGCAGACATGAAGAACAGCCAGAATAACGTTAACATCTCGAGGATGTGAACTTGAGCATCTTCATCATGACGCATTCAATCACCCAAGAAATAATGGCGAGGGTACGAATGTACCCGATGAAGGATTAAGTCCAGGGACTTCGGTAATTCCGATTAGATTTGGAGTGAAAGCCAAGAAGTTAAACACGACTAAGGAGACAAGAATCATCATTCCTGAGTGCTTGAATCCAGTTGAAAATCGTCCAGTTGACATCAAACCTGCCATGGTACCATTTCCGACAGCTTGCATCGTAACACCATAGTAGAACACGGTCAGGAAAAACAAGGGGTCAATGTTTCGGATGGTCATGTTTCCAATTGTCTGGCCTCCACTGTCTCCACCATCCTCACCACTGGAGTTTGAACCAGCAATAGCAGGAATAAAGACAACTGCAAGTGTGACAATAACACCTAAGAAAACGAAGTAAGATGTCCAAATAACTGCAATGTATGATCCAATTGCTCTACGCCGTTCACCTTCAAGGAATTTCAATTCACGAGAGTCATTCGCAGCCGTCACGAGAATATCTGAAATCTTTCCACCTGCTCTGTCTGCTTCGGCAATCAAAGCAATCGCTCTTTGAACCAATGGCGTTCCGACTCGTTCAGCGAATTGTTTGATGACATCGCTGAATTTGATACCCCAACTTAACTGGTCGGACATTTTCTTGACTTCGTCATTGAGGGCGCCGTATTCAGATGTTGCTAGCGTTTGAATCGCCACCGTCATCGAGAGACCTCCTTTCCAGTATTCAGCGAGGTCACGAAGGAAATCAGGGAATTTTTCCTCGACTTCATTTTTCGCATTTTCAACTCGCTCCCAGTAAAACGAAGCAGGATAAAGGAAGAAGAAGAACATCATTCCGAAGAAGTTGAGGAAGATAAACGGACGAATTGATTTCGGTCCTAACTCGACTTCTGGACCAAGCCAAAATGATTTGTTGTTCATGTTCGAAGGAATGCCGTCATAGTAATGGACGGTCATATCGAAATCAAATGAAGAAATTCTCTTTCCCTCTTCCATAGAGAAGACAAGAAATTCATAGCGTGTATCTGGCGGAATTGTCACCATTTCAATCTTGCATTCGTCATTTGCGGTGTCAGTTGTTCCTGAATAAGAGTCCATGATTTCACCACTCTGAGAGCGAATGGCGACAATGTAATCGGTTTGAGTATCCGCAGAAACGCTACAATTGACCCATAAGGGCTGGAGTACGGTAATTCCACCCGTTTGCTCAGGGTCAACACCAGGGACATCGAAATTTTTCCCTTGCTTGGTCAATGACTTCCATTCTTCACCCTCCCAAACGACCCGGTCGGGCGCATCTTGTAAGATGGAACAAGACTGATTTGCAGAATAATCTGGTTTTACATTCGAGTTGAATTGTTCTCCAATTGAATTTCCTTGAGAGTCTTTCGCTGTAATTCCGCAATACAAATTGGTAAACATAGGTTCACCGTTTTGGGTTGGAATAAATCCAGAATTTGTCGCCCAAACTGTAGCAGTGCACAATCCCAAAAGAATAGAGACGAACAGGATGGCATAGAGTTTCGTGAGTGTGGAATCGTCCTTCGGTAAGTCAAGCTTAACTGTGATTTTTTCCTTCTTACGCGCCATTTTATCACCTCCTTTCACATTTCTTGCTCTTTACTGCTGGTCCAGACTAAAATCGCATAAGCGATGTGAATCATTGGCACAAAGCCAAGAACAATTCCATACAGCATTCCTTCAGACATTTGAGCACCAGAACCTGAAACCCAGAACATAATGACCAACATGACAATCAAAAACAGAGGCATTGCAACTGCTACAACAATGTAAGATTCAGCGAGCAGAGCGATTGATTCCAAGAACATCTGTAGCCGAGTTCTGTTTTCACGCATGTAGTGTTCAGCGCGGTTAAGGAAATACAATTTCAATTGACCACCAGCAGTCAGCGTTCCAACCATACCTTGGAAAAACTCAGTCAACCAAACAGATGCAGCGCGATCAACACTCATCTTCATTGCGGTAATCAAGTCATAACCCAAGAGAGTGACATCTCGATAGACCATCGCAGCATCATCTGCTACGTCTCCATAAATGTCCTTGTTCATAGCAAGCGATCTGAAAATTTTCGAAGGTGTCGCATTTGCCGCAGACATTGCAGCAGTGTATGATGCAGCGTAAGGAAGGTATTTCTCAATCATATCTCCACGTCGCTTTGCTTCTCGCTTTGCACCGTTTTTGTTGTAATTAAATGCGAAGTAAGGGATGATTAATCCCCCGAGTACGACGATGAGAACTTTGAGGAATGGAGGGAATACTTGGTATGCGAACCCATCGCAACCATTCCCTGGTTTCGAAGGATCAATTAAATCTTGATTCCAGTATTCCCACTCGAAACAATAGTTCACAGTGGACGCATCTTGAATGCCTTCCCAGTAAGCAATTATGCCAATATCAGGAATGAAGAACAGGGATACGAAAGCCCAAGATATCAGAGTGATTGCAATCGTTGTCATGATTGCAGTGGCAAGATACACTTCAGGCATCATTGGCATTGAACCTTTTACGAGGCTCTCCGACAATTCTTTGTCACGGCGGGCACGCTTACGAAGTAAACGACCGAGGATGCGGTTACAAATCCTCTGCCATGTGGTCAAGTCCATCGAATCACTCCCATGTATTGTTTTCAGCGAAGTCCGTCAACACGTGCTAAAATTTCAGTCGGCCGCACATAGTATTCAGTGACAATTTGAGACACTTGGTCTGCTTTTCGGATGTCGTTCAAGACCATCCATTCCAAGATACGCTTGCGAGTTCGCAACTCACGTCGCATGTCATCTTGTGAATAATTGAGTTTAACCATGATTTTTTCCAAAACATATGATTTTCCACTGAAGATGAAATCATCGGTGTTGACATCCCACCGGAACACTTCGTTGGTGATAATCTCAAGTGAGTTTGGGTCAATACCTACAATTTCAACCAGTTGCTTTGTTCTTCGAACACGCTTTCCATTGATACGAGTCTGAATTTGAATTGAACATGCTTCCAATGCAGGTAACAGAACACGCGGGATATCGATAGGTTTGTTTTCCAATCTGTGGACAAGTGAAGGAACAGAGTCGGCGTGGACCGTTGAATATGCACAGTGACCCGTCGCCATGGCTTGGAACAGAACATATGCTTCTGCACCACGAATCTCACCGACAATGATGTATTCTGGCCGTTCACGAAGCGCTGCTTTGAGCAACTCGAACTCTCCAATGACACCTTCTGTCGATTCTCCTCCGAAACCTTGCCGAGTTAAACCCGGAACCCAGTTTGGCTGAGGGATATTGACTTCACGGGTGGATTCGATTGAAACAATTTTCATCTGCCATGGGATGAAAATACACATGGCGTTGAGGGTTGTTGTTTTACCGGAAGCAGTTCCTCCTACAAACAGCATTGGAACTTCATTTTGGAATCCAATCCACAGATAAGCGACCATCAATGAAGACATCGTTCGGAATGCTACGATGTCAGCAGGAGAGAACGGATCGTCCTTGAATCGTCGAATACAGAATGCAGAACCTCGTGTCGAGATTTCATGACCAAGTTTCATNACAATTCTNGAACCATCCATCAATGTAGCGTCAAGNAATGGGTCAGCAACAGAGATGTGCTTTCCACAACGTTGNGCGAGTTTGATNACATAGGATTCNANTTCATCATCGGTATTCCAAACACANGTCGTTTCGACCGATTCNAACTTTCGATGATANGCAAANATNGGAACACCNGTNCCATCCANNGANATATCTTCGACGTTGATGTCGTTCATGAGGACATCCATTTGACCGTATCCAATGAGGTCACGGCGCAGATAATAGAAAATCTTCGATTTTGATTTTTTATTGATTTTCATACCATATGATTTGATGACTTTATCCATAGCTGTGCGTATGTAGGCTTCTGGATTTGCATCGATTTCTTCAATATTTGCCGTTAGTGAGCGGATAAAAATGTCAAGGATTTCGTCACGATATTCTTGCTCTTTTTTGGTCATTGGTGGCTCAATGATTTGGTAAATAATATTCAGGGTTTGCTTGTCACGAACGATACGAGCAAAGGCGTGCGGAGGCATGACTGGATACTTGTCGAGTTCATCGTATTGGGCACGTTGTTTTGCCCGCTGACGCTTGCCTCCACCTTTGTTTTGTTTTCTCGCCATACGTGCACCCTCTGCCGAAGCAATTTATCACAGGCTATGGCCGACTATAACACTTGGGTGAAAATCACCCCTAAAACCGCCACCCTGCGGCTCAAATATATTCTCCATGTGACGCCCTTTTATGGGAAGCGATTATTCTTGGTTTGTGAAAGATTCAAGCCAAGCATAACACGACTGGCGAAAGGTGTCAAGGTCCACATTGTTGTCGATAAGAAAATCGGACTCATCGATGATTTTCTCTAAACCCCATCCCCGCTCACGGGTATCTCGCACCTCAAACGCTTGACGGTCACCATCTTCTGAACGACCGCGATTTTGAATACGTGTGAATCGAACATCAGCGGAAGCAACGACAGCTAGCGAGAAGAAATCTTTGCCCCAGCGTCCATCAAACACGACCCTTTCTGCTGTGCCTCGCATTCCTTCAATCAAAACGATAGAATTTGATTCAAGGTGCGCATCGACTGCATCTGCTAAGCGAACGGCAAGTACATCTTCTCCATGTTCCGCACGTAATTGGGCTGCAATTTCACCAAAAATCCCGGGGCTTTCCTCCAGTTCTAAACGTCGAACTTCAGCCCGAACCATGTCACCCATCGAAAGAACTGGAATGTTGTTCTCAGAGAGAACTTGGGCGAACTCGCCCTTACCTGAACCCGGCATACCGCATACTGCAACGACTCGGGCCATGCTTGAAGGGCGGAGCCGAACGCTCATCAAGATACCTCCAATCTTTTCGAGTGTGCTTCAATTTGAAAACTCAGCACGGCCCCATCGGCGGTCCATCAATTTCCATAGTAATCCAGACGCCAGAATCAGTCCTACTGAAACCGCAATCATTCCTTTGTAGCCTTGCTCAACCATGCTTTGGTCATACATCGTAGCAGTTGCAGCTAAGCCTTCTTGAGATGCACGTTCCCACCAATTCCCATACAGGGAAACGTCTCCCTGAGTGAATGAAAGCAAGAACAAGAGGAGCAAAGGTATGACTGTTCCAATCCAAAACCAGATCATAATTGAAGCGTCAAAAATAGCTTTATTGGGGCGTAAGCCCATCAAAAAGGCAGTGAGAGCAACAATGTAAATTGAATTTGCAAACATGACAATGATGCTGGTAGGCAATGCACCCCATTCATCCAGTCTCCAAGCCATGAGGACAATAAAAATCAGAGAAATCCATGAAGTGGCGAGGAAATACACGACGACTTTCGCTCGAATGAGTTGTGGAACTCGTAGAGGCAGCCCGTTCATGAATTCGGGTGAATCCAATATGGTGAGCCAAGAGTAAAAGTTGAATCCAAAAAATCCGAGGAACGGTGCATACGAAAGAAGATTAATTGGAATTGGCGCCTCTGCAAAATCGACTAACCAAGCCATGCCAAGCAGAACTAAAAGTGGTATTGCATAGGATACAGTCATCTTTTTTATCGAACCAGAACGAATTAAATCAACAAATTCTTTTGCCACAATTAATCGAATTTCGCCTTTGCCTAGGAATCCTAATCGGTTGTATATTGGAGTGAAAAGTTCAGCCCTTTCGACCACAGAAACATCAAAGTCATCGATGATCAATGCAGATGAAAACAGCCCGATACCCAGACTTCCAAGAAGTGCAAGTGCGGCAAAGAAAAGGTTCTGTGAACTCTGAACACCTAGACCCCAAAGCATTGTTTCAATGTCAAATTTACCGAGTCCAATCGATACGCCAAGAGCAACAATGAGGACGGGCCCGATAATGGTGTAAGGTCTCCCTCGCATCCAAAGGGCTGAGGCTAAAAAGGCGATAGCGAGTCCTTGTCCGAGCGTGATAATCATGGCAAGCCATGTCCATGGAAGGCTTGACCATTCCAAAGGAGTGGATATTCCTGCGACCGCTTCAAGTAAAATCCCAACCGCCATTCCCGCAACCACTGGAGAAAGTATGAGCATTACATAGAAGCATAAATCTTTGACAAAATAAGCAAAATGAGCCACCGAGTTCGGCAATGGTTGCAGTGCAGGAGCAGCCAAAAGGTAATTTTTCGTTCCCGCTCTGTGTACGATGGCATCATGGCCCATGAAAGCAAACGTACCCATTCCGAGGCTGAACATCAGTAAAGGTAAGTGAAGGGCAAACCGCAATTCTTGCCAAGTGAATGTTTTTGATTCGATATCGGATACTTGGGCGGAAGAATCTCCAACAAGGAATTGCAGGCCAATGGTCGTGATTGCTGTAACCAAAGTGAGGAGCAATGGGAAAAGTACCATCTGGCGCTTTTTGGCAAATTCGAGACTTTTTCTTCCCTCTTCTTTGAACATCACTCGAAAGGTTGCAGAAAAAGCGTGCCAACCTCGAAGCGGTTCGTGTAAAAGTTGCTCATGAGCGCTTGTCCCCATAGGTCGAGCCGATGTTGAATCATCCTCAGTGACATCATTCCAGTCACGAGATACGACGCTCACTCCAGGCACGGTCACTCCTCCTCAGAATCCTTGTCTTTTACACCTTCATCGGAAAAGCGTTCGAGATCTTCTATTGAGCGGCCGACCAATCGGATAAAGACATCTTCAAGTGTCTCTTCATCTGCTTGCTTGAGTCCTTTTACGGTTCCTGCTGCAAGCACTTTGCCATTGTTAATAATCGCCATTCTGTTACACATTCGCTCCGCCATTTCAAGGACGTGCGAGCACAGGAAAATTGTTCCACCATGTTTGACATGTTCCAAGAGCCATTGTCGACATTTCCGCTGATAAATTGGGTCAAGATTGGCGAATGGCTCATCGAGAAAGAGCAATTTTGGCTCATGAATAAAAGCAGCAGCCAGCATTACTTTCTGACGTTGTCCTTTCGACAAATCCTTACACATTGTATCTCTTTTTTCTTCTAATCCAAACCATTCAATCCAGTGTTCAACTCGCTCCTGAATACTATCAACAGTACGTAACTTCGCCACAAATTCAAGAAACTCATAGGGTGTGAGAAAAGAGGGTGGTGATTCGGATTCCGGAACAATCCCTATGTTTGCTTTGACTTTTTGTGGATTCTTGACCGCATCGATTCCAAGAACTTCAATTTGTCCTTTACTGGGTCGCAGTTGCCCGGTGAGGAGTTTTATGAATGTCGATTTCCCTGCCCCATTGGGTCCAAATACACCAAAAAATTCACCAGCATGAACTTCGACATTGAGTGGATGTAATGCAATAAAATCGCCATATTTTTTGGCCATATCTTTTGCCTTTACCAGCGGAGCGGCGGATTCAACCATGCCACTTCGAGAGTGTCGTGGTCTTTGAGTTCTTGGTTTGAGGATGATGAGCAACTGATTTCCTTTCGTCGGTGAAATGATGAACCAATACTCTCTGGGATGAACATGGACGCGCCACAGACCGATGTACTTTCGATTGAAGAAATTCCCGTAAATGAACAGGATGACCATGGTTCAATAGCGTTGGTAACGATTCGAAGGCCGGATAAACTCAATGCACTCAATGCTGATGTGATGTCCAGTTTGAAAGCCATGGTCGCTTGGGTTGAAGCGACCGACTCGATTCGAGTCGTCGTTCTAACCGGCGCTCANCCAAATGAACCTCCAGAAGGAAAAAGNGCAAAGCCGAANGCATTTGTTGCGGGTGCAGANATCACGGAATTCGTTGGAAAGAAAAGTGACGATATTCGAATTAAGTTTACCAACAATGCCGTTGAAGCCTTGTGGGGTTTAAGTAAACCAACAATTGCTATGGTCGATGGTTTTGCTCTTGGTGGTGGTTGTGAAATTGCTTGTTCTTGTGACCTGCGTATTGCCAGTAACCGTTCTCGATTTGGTACGCCTGAGATCAATCTTGGATTAATTCCAGGTTACGGTGCAACTCAACGTTTATCCCATCTTATTGGCTATGGAAAAACGATGGAAATGATCATGACTGGAGAAATGATTGATTCAGCTGAAGCTCATCGTATTGGACTNGTAAATCATGTATGTGCGAGTGAAGATTTACGAGAATATACCTTAAGCATGGCTCGAATAATCGGCAGTAAATCCTCTCATACACTGCGGTTTGGAAAACAAACAATTCGTGCATCACTCGANCTTGGACTGACTGAAGGAATTGCTCACGAAGCAGAAGTCTTTGCCTCTTTATTCGATTCCAAAGATCAAGAAATCGGCGTTCATGCCTTCCTGAACAGGGAAACTCCTCAGTGGGAACACAAGTGACCTTGCTTTCGCTCAAAGTATGANGAGGCGCATGGCCTCGAGGACACANTTGCGGCTCAAGCCGCGTTTTACTTACCGGCTACGGTATCCGTGCTTACGAGCAAAATCGCGAAAGTGACCCATGTGNACTGCATTTTCGCGAACGAAGCGGCGAGGCATGATACCTTCCCAGCGGCTGAGTTCGTTGTTCCAGACGCGGTCACAAACAGTTGCTTGCAGCTTCTTCAGTAGGCGGAGGTTCGTTGCCTTCTTGGCAACCTCAGTCGAGCAGCATGGCCCGTCCTTACGGCGAGCCTCTTTCTCTTCGCGTGCCTTCATCTTGGCAGCAACCCAGGCTTGGCGAATCTCTTCTGCTTGGGGGTTGTTCGCAGTTGCAGCTGCTTTCTGNGTTCTTCGGNCGCCAGTTGAGCGTCCAGTGCGTCGNTTCTTNCCGTTATGGAACGGCTTAATGTTACGGTTCGTTTTCATGATATTTTCTCCAATTTTCTTATGGCTTTGCCGAAGCTTTGCCGTTTCAAAAACGTTTTTTGGAGATTTACTTGTTCATGATGTCACCGTTTGAGTTCCGACTGGCATGTATCGTTTGATGACTTTGCCAGCAACTTAACTTAGGCCCGACACTATATAAAAAGCGGCTGGGAATGCCCAANAANCGGGTTTTTTGGGTTCAAAAACCAACAATGATTTGCCATGCAATTGCGAAGATTGCTACGTCTGCACAAGCATGTGCTACCCATGCTATCCAAACACTTCGATATTCTAAATACAACCAGGAAAAGACCGTACCTCCGATAAACACACCAATCGAGGCAAGAATCGCACCCAATGGATCTAAGAAGAATACGAGTGCAATACTGTGATGAAGGGTAAATACTGCNGATGAAAGAAATGCTGAACGCCATTTTCCCCCGACTAAACGTTCTATTTTCGAAGTGATAAACCATCGAAATACATATTCTTCAAGAACAGAATTGATGAATACCCAAAACACGATGGCTGCTGCGAGTTTCCATGGGACTGTGAGTCCGACGGGGTCAAGAATGGCTTTGAGGGCATCTGGTTGAAGCATTTGCTCTCCAAGAATGAAATAAGCAAGCCATACGACGAGCATCATTCCTATNCCGAGCATGAGCGACATCCCCCATCCNCCTTTTTTGACAGGCGACCATGAAAACTCCTTTTTTTCAATTCTNAAGTGCCAAAATGCTGGTAAGCCAAAGANCCACACTTTGGTGAAAATGAAGACGAAGACAGCNAAAACTCCGGCTTTGAAAGCAAATCCAGTGAGAACAGAGATACTTGGAGCGATACTGACGAGTAGAAGTCCTAAAATCGCTAGGTTGCGACCAGTCGTTACGTCCTTCGATTCCTCGAGAAGTTTCTCTTCCATGTGAATAAAGAAGACTCAAGTCCTCTGTTCTTTAAACTTGACACGTTCTTTAATGTCAATCGTCCATTTCGGCTTTCATTTTTGCCAGTGCGTCACTCGCACTTGGGATGATTGGAGGGAGAGAAAGAGGCGCTCCGTCCAATCCAAGAAGAGGCGGCAGTGGATTTCCATCGGGNCCCATGAGTTCAGGCAATTCTGGTTCTTTCTGAACTTGCACCTTTTCAAATCCATCATCAAGGGCAGTTCGAAGTTTGAGAATTCGTGTTTCATCGATTCGAATAAAAGTTGCTCCGTAAATGTGTCCAGATTCGGGGTGCTCTGGTGAAACCAATACCGATTGGCCATGGCCAGGAGTTTGNAGTAAGGAAACGAGGTCTTCGCCTGCAGTCTGTTCTTCCCACATGCGGGCAGTTGATGCACGAATATCTGCGAGTTGCCCTCTTCGTCGCAATTCTATTTTTTGTCGAATTTCATCGTGTTTGATTCTTCGGTTACTGATNGAGGATTCAATGTCTGCATTCTCGACTGATTCAGGACTTACTTCGACAACAAACTCATCGGCGACATGAATGTCTTCCATTTCGAGAGTTACTTCGACCATGTGTTCATCTTCACCAGCATTGTCTTNTGTAGCAGCNAACAAGAGTGCTTCTTTCTCGTCTTCAGCCGCTTGAATNTTTGCGATTTTACGTTCCCGCAATGTGGCTCCATCGAGATCGTCTTCAGTAACGGGTTCGGGAATATCCATGTCNCTTTNTTGTTCTGATTCTTGAGATTCAAGTGCTGGTTCTGAAGTGATTGGTGCTCTTTGGATTCGTGNAACTGGTTTTTTTGACCCCATCATAATCCATGCCAACGAAAAAACGAGAATGATGGCAGTGCTGATCCATTTCTCAGAATCGGTTAATTCTCCAGCCTTTAGAAGATAATATCCTGCTACTGTGAGGGCACTGATTCCAGTGACTGAACGTGCGATTCCCATGGCCCTCAACTCACCCAACTGGTTTTAACTTATCATGCTGATGGCAGTTGTCGAAGTAAGTCATTCAATGCTCTGCTTCGATGGCTGTAGGCTTGTTTTTCCTCAATGGAGATGGCTCCAAAGGTTTTGCCATGCACGCTTTTTTCACCGTATGTGCCGGGAGGTAAAGGTTCTCCAAAGGCATCGAGGTCATTTGGTGTGAACACGGGGTCGAAACCAAAACCGTCTTCTCCACTGCTTTCAAGTGCNATCCATCCGGGACATACTCCGTTTCCATAGAGAATTTCTCCGTCCATCCACAATGCTGCAACTGCTTGAAATTGGGCTGAGCGTAATTGAGCGCANTGGATGGTGTCTTCGCTTTGTAAATGNTCGAGTAANCGCAATACTCCATTGCACCCAATCGTGTTCAGAACATAGGATGAATAGACGCCCGGGAATCCGTTAAGGTTATCGACAAACAATCCAGCATCCTCAACCAAGATCATGTCTTGAGATTGTTGGTCGTCAGAGAGGTGAAGTAAGGCCTGTGTGATTTTTGATTGAGCAACCTCTTCGAGGGTTTCGACTTGAGGTTCAACAATTCCTCCCTCTTCGACAATTAATTGGCGAACTTCATAGCCAAGTGGCTGAAGGTGGTGTGTTGCTTCTCTGAGTTTGCCAGAATTGCCGGTGAGGAACCAAATTGTGCGCGCCATGNGACCTGCTACAGTTTTTGCCTATTGAAATAACGGGCGATAATCGATGTTCTNCCAACTTTTACAGGCGAGCATTCAAAGGTCAACATCTCGAGCCAAAGTTATGCTGCAGCAGCTTGGGATTGTCGCACTTGGCGGTGCAATTGGGGCTGGCCTGAGATATGCAGTTGGTGAATGGATATCGACTGATTCATTTCCTTATGCTACTCTCTCAGTTAATCTCGTCGGCTCCTTTCTTCTAGGNATCTTAGCCATAGGCNTAGCCCAAAACCTCGTCTCGACAAATATGGCGCTATTACTGGGGACTGGCGTTCTTGGTGCTTTTACTACAATGTCTACTTTTTCAGTCGAGACCGTTCAAATGTTTGATGATGGCCANGGCAGTTCAGCAATGGTATATGTGGTGCTAACTATGATTCTAAGCCCCCTTCTTGCCTTGATTGGTTGGAAGATNGGGGAAACGATTTTTGCTTGAATAAGTGGCTTTATGTAGGGCGTCTAAATTGGTATAAAACGAGGAACATCAAGCGAAAATATTTCGTTTGCCCTAAGAGTTGAAACGATGTCAGAACAAAATTTGATTAAAACTTTGAACGAAGCCCTTGGGTGGGAATTACGAGCAAGTAACATGTATGCTCATTATGCTGCAAATATTCGAGGAATTCANCGTCTACAACTNACGCCTATGTTTACCGAAGAAGCGACTGAATCAACAATGCATGCAGATNTTNTTCGAAAAGCCATCGTCAAACTTGGCGGAATTCCAGTNACAGAACGTAATCCTCACCCNATTATCCATACGACCCAATTTGATGAAATGNTGGTCCACTCNCTGGAAACAGAGACCAAAGCAGCTTCNGTCTATGCAGAAATTATGATTGAAATCGAAGCGGTCGGCGACCAAGATTTGTATGACGCTATCGAGCAAATTTATCTTGCAGAGGTTCGAAGTCTGGAAGAGTTACGTCTCCTCATGGAATAATCATCCATGGTATCGTACTCGAGAACGCACTTCTTCCAATCTTTTCAGTACCTCAGTCGCCGTAGGTACGGCTCCACCAGACTGTTCGGGAGCCTTACCAAGTTTTTCTTCTTCAGAGGCATATCCCTCTAACAACACTTGAATTGCATCTTTATGATCTGGATGCGAGGCACCAAGGATTTCATCGATGACATGCAAATCGATTCCAAATCGTTCAATTTCATAATCAATTGCAGCAAGACCAAAATCGATGAGGGAAACTTCCGCATTCTCATCAACGAGGATATTGTTGGTAGAAAGGTCACCATGAGTTATTGCTTCACGATGGAGTCTGCGTATCAAAGCACCAGTGTTGCGTAACGTCATGTTGATGAATTCTTGAGAGCGTTCATTCTCGCGCAGAATCTCAATCAAAGGTAGTCCAGGTATTCTCTCAAGAACCATGCGTCCAGATTGAGGGTCAAGATCCCATACAGCAGGAACATTCAACCCGCGTCTCTTGAGCCGAATGAGAAGTCTTGCCTCACTCATCATTCGGCGGTGGCCGAGGCGTAAGTCGAGATCAGGGTGGCGCCATTTCCGAGGTCGACGCAGTTTACGAACAGCGTGTTGTCCCATCCAAGTACCAGACCAAACTTCGGCTTCCGCACCAAGATGCAATCGCTCGCTCGGAAGAAAGGCCATAAAGAGGCCTTTGGCTCCACATTTATCAACACTTCAGCAAAGGTTTGCTTCAAAAAGGAGAACTTCGTGCCATTGTTGAAGCAAGATGACCGTCTCTCTGCCAATGTGCTCCGTGGATTTCATGGATACCTCTCTTTCTCCGGAGGAGCAAGCTATAGCAGAACGAATCGAAGAATTGCGTGAACAACTCGGTGATGAGTTGTTAATCCTCGGCCATCATTACCAGCGTGATAGCATTGTCATGCATGCCGATTTCCTTGGCGATTCATTCATGTTGAGCCAAATGGCAGCAGAATCGAAAGCAAAGTACATCGTATTTTGTGGTGTTCATTTTATGGCAGAATCTGCCGACATCCTCACCAATGATGACCAAGTTGTCGTTCTTCCAAATATGAGAGCAGGCTGTTCTATGGCAGATATGGCTACATTAAGTGAAGTTGAATCTGCATGGGATTCTCTCTTGCTTGAGGCAGGTTTGAAGGACCCAATTCTTCGTGAAGATCCAACCGCATTGGCTTCTGAAGATGACGGTTTTTTAGTACCCGTGACCTATATGAACAGCAGTGCTGAATTGAAAGATTTCGTAGGGCGTCACGGTGGAATTGTCTGTACTTCAAGCAATGCTCAAGGAGTTCTCAATTGGGCGTTTGAACGTGCGGGAAAGAATGGAGCAGTGTTGTTTTTCCCCGACCAACATCTTGGTCGAAATACTGGGAATGCGATGGGTATTTCTCTTGATTTGATGCCAACTTGGACTCCAGGTATTGGTGCTATGGGTGAGTTAAAAGGGAGTAGAATTATTCTTTGGCATGGTTTTTGTTCTGTTCACAAACGATTCACTCAGGCTCAAATTGAAGAGTTTAGAGTTCGCCACCCCGAAGGAATTGTGGTTGTTCATCCAGAGTGCCCCATTGAAACTGTTGAGGCAAGTGATGCGAATGGATCAACCCAATATATTCGCAATTTTGTCGGCCAGCAGAAGCCAGGCTCTCATATTGCAATCGGAACAGAAATCAACATGGTTGCTCGTTTAGCAGAGGAACATCCTGACAAACACATCGAATGTTTAGATGCAGAAATCTGCCCTTGCTCTACAATGTATATGATTCATCCAGCATATTTGATGGATGTTCTCGAACGCATTGTCGATGGAGAAAATCCGAATCAAATCCAAGTTCCAGCCTCAATTCAAGAGGGTTCTCTTTGGGCTTTAGAACGAATGTTAAGCGTAAAGAAGTGATTACTCTTCTTCACGATGCGATTGTGTCAGTCTCGATTCTGACTGACGCTGAACAATGTGTGCAAACACCAGTCCAACTCCAAGAATCATTCCGACTTGAAGCAGGACATTTGAGTACACTGTGAGTTCAGGCTCCCAAGAATGAATGTGAATTGTTACTTCACCTTCCGCTGATTCTTCAAAATAAACCAGATGGTTCTCAAGTACGTTTGGTCCCCATTGATGTAAAGCATCAGAAGTCAATAATTGAGTATGGTTATTGGTGAGATTGACAAACTGAATTTCCCCATCCATGTATTTGTTGATGGGGTTTGTCGGATCTAAATGGTCTCGAACAGACCATGCTAGAATTCCATTTTTCATCGAGGGGTCACTCACGGCATATTTCGCATCCGATGCAAGCCATTGTTGGCCATTGGAGCGATTGTAGACCACTAAACGGTCAGTAGCGGAAACATTTACCGTTATTGCCATGAAATCGTCATCGAATACAAAATCGGTAATGCTCGCATTTTCCATGTCTACTGGCGTATTCCATGATTCAAGAATCTCGTCTTGTTCAGGCGTTGAAGAGGCATTGATGTTCTCGATTGTGATTGAACCGGATGAGCCAATTCGGGAAAGGACAATACTCGTTGGTTCATTTTCAATAACCATGGCAATTTCGAGGCCATTCGCTTGTATCAATTCGACACCCACGACATTAAAGCCAAGTGGTATCTCTTCACCAGAAAGAGAGTAAGCACTCAAAAAGCCATTCTTTTGAATGAGGACATATTCTATTTCTTCTGTTCCTGTCAAAAGTATTTCATCCGGTTGTTCCATTGGAATGGTTGAAATTAAAGCATCTGAGGAACCAATCGAGTTAAGTTCGTACACTGAAAGTGCCGTTAGGTTGGCAACAGCGAGTTTCGAGCCACTCAAAGCGTATGGTGAATCTCTTTCGACAGTTCCATTCATAATTTCCCAATTGAAATCTAAATCAGCGAGGTTGTGAACCACGACAATGGGTCCAGTTGTTCGATTGTCAATTGTCGCCATCCAACCGTCACTTGTCGCCACTCCTTGTGGTGCTTCGATACCTCCAGCAGGCAATGATTGGTTACTCAATTCCCATGTGATGATGGAAAACAGCATCAAAAAAATAACGATAGCCAAGACTCCTGTTTCCTTACTTTTCGGTCTTCTGTATCTTTGATAAATATTGGAGCAACGATTGAGGACAATTCCCAATGCTTTTTTTGGATTCGTTAAAACGGTAACGATTCGAGAGTTCATAGTACGTTCATCGAATATTTTCCACCATCCCTCAGAAGTACGATCTGCAACAGCTACAGCGAGTGCTGCGATTAACATTCCACCGATGATGTCAGAAAACCAATGTATTCCAAGGTAGATGATTGCAAATGCTGTGACCAGAATATAGACAAATACCAAACTACGGTATTTATTCCATCGGCGGTCTTCATCAAAACGAGTAAGGCACAACCATACTGCAAAGGGAATTCCAATATGAAGCGAAGGCATTCCATTGGTAAAAGGGTCTATTCTCCGAAACCAGTCGCTAATTTCAGGCGTTAAGTCATAGGCTAAAGTTTCCATTCCGGGGATATAATCTCCCGTAACTCGAACATTAAAAAACAGGTAAAACGGGATGGCTAAAATATACACCCATGCAATACTGAGTGTCATTCTATCTGCAATCCATCGGTCATCGAAAAAGGCAAAGTAGAATACCGAAACATAGCAAATAAACATGAATCCTGAGACATAAAAATGCGTGAGGGCAACCGTCAACCATTTGGCTTCAAACAGTTGTTGAACTTCCAATACCAAGTCCCCTTCAATGGCATAAATCAGTGGTGTCATGTCCAAACCAGTATTGGCAATGATGATTCTGTCTAATTGGTCAAGAATATCTTTCGAATTATAGATAATGAATACGATTAAAATATGAATCCAATACCTTCGGAAGAAATCGACAAATGTAGGAAGTGTAATTTTCATCCATGGTGGTTTGAATATCGGCAATAAAAGGACGCCAAGAGCTAGTGCGCTCACCATCCAACTGAGATATATGCCGTCCATTGGTGAACCTCAACCCCTGTGGGGTTGGGTATAACACATGAAACCTCGCCGTCAAAATGTCGCAAGAAGCCGTTCCTTGGCTTACCATGCACCATGGACATAGGGTTTGCCGTTATCAGGGTCTCTCCTGTTCGCCAAATCCCAAATTCTTTCAAACCTATAAATTCCACTTGAGCAACCATGCGTCCATTCAAAACCAAGAGCGTAATTTCCGACAGTACGAACTTTTGGCTTTTCTTTTGGNAATGCCTCAACCTGTCTTCGAAGTGTTTTGCTGGTTTCATCTTGGTTGCGCAATGGGGAGCATTTTGCGCAGGGGCATGCGTGACGTAAGTCATCATACGTGATTGTAAATTCCGAGTCGTCATCATAACGAACAAGAACNTCCAAATCTCGACGCTCAAAACGTTTCATGGTGGGCATGTCNGTGGTCATCTTTTCCACCATCAAATGATTTCAAGACCAGAACCAGAATCTTCGCTAATTTGTTCTTGTAACGCAGAAACGACTGCTGAAAAAGCGACAGCAGAGGGNCCTTCAGGTTCACTTACAATTCTGTGAACACCATCGTCACCGCCGCGAACAAAACCAGGGTCAAACGGAAGCGCTCCGAGGAAAGGNACACCAAACTCTTCGGCAGTAAGTCGTCCACCNCCTTCTTTGAAAATGTCAAGTGTGACACTGAATGCACCTTCATCATCGGCAGTGGCTTTGAGCGTTTTACCGGCAGGTGCAGCAATCTCAATTTCCGAGCCAGGTTTGGCTTTNCCTGAAATTGTGTAACCACTCATGTTCTCGACGACTCCAAGGACCGGTACTTTCAACGATTCTGAGAAGGTAATCGATTTGCGACTGTCAAGCAACGCCACTTCTTGAGGTGTGGTTACAATGACCATTCCATCAATATCAGGCAGCGATTGTGCAACCGTGAGTGGTTCGTCCGATGTGCCTGGAGGGAAATCAATGATCAAATAGTCAAGATTGCCCCATTCCACATCTCCAATAAATTGCTGAATTGCACCGAGCTTAATCGGGCCACGCCAAACGACTGGAGTATCTTCATTGTCGAGTAAAAACGCCATTGAGATGACTTTGACGCCAAGGTGGCCTTGAGCCGGATGAATTCGGCCAGATTCAACATGGAGTCGGCGTCCATCAAGCCCCATCATCTTTGGAACATTTGGCCCGGTGATGTCGATATCAAGGATGCCTACTGAGAGCCCTTGTTGGGCGAGTGAAAGGGCGAGACCGGTTGAGACAGTTGACTTTCCGACACCTCCTTTTCCTGACAAAACCATGACCTTGTGTTTGATTTTCTTGCCGATTTCCTCCATCGACATCTTTCGCTTCATCTGAGCATATGCCTGTTCCATTTTCTTTTGTTCTTGGGGGGATGGTTCTGCTGGAACATCTCCTGCCTTCGGGTCGTGAGTGGAGACTGGTGAATCCGACATGACCCGAGCACTGGTCTAATCTACTTCAACCCATCTTTTCGGCGTGCTTTTGGAAAATCAATTGCCGATGTTGGAAATGAACGCCAACAGCGACGAAGACGAAAGCCAAAGAACGAACAATATCGAAAGACTGGTCTTCATATGCCCATGATAAACCAATGGCCAATGCGATCGATATAGGAAAGCCAAGTAAGTTTGCTCTGATCTTTTGTTGAAACTCTGTTATTTGCCCAAAAAGAACAATGCTCGGACCTATTAGAAATGTCATTAACGAAATGAGGACTGCAATGGTTTGGAAAACAGTATCGAATTCTTGAACTGCTGCGATAATGTGACCGAGAAAAAGAACAGCGTAGAGAGTGGCTGAAATACAGACGCCGCGAAAGATCGGCGTAGCGCCCTTGTTCATGAAATGAGCAATCGCTTCTCCTTTGAGAACTCTTCTCTACCATGAAGGAATAAATATACTCTGATAAGAATCAATAAATACATTGCCAGTAACGTTTCATCATGCGGCTCCTGTTTGTCTGTGTTGGTAATTCTTGCCGGTCTCAAATGGCGGAAGGAATTGCGCGTTCGCTTGGATTTACAGCAGATTCAGCCGGAACACATCCCGCCTCCAAGATTGCAAGTAATGCAGTCGTTGTTCTCGAGAATCGTGGAATCTCAACAGAAGGTATGGTACCGAAAAATGTCGATGATTTTTCTGCTGATAACTATGACATGGTCATTTCGATGGGATGCGGAGTACANTGTCCGTTGATGCGTATCGACCAAGATTGGGAATTAGAAGACCCCGTTGGTAAAGCACTTTCCGTGTATGAATCTACAGCAGACACCATTGAACAGCGACTTAAAGCGTTGCTTGAATGATTATTCTTCTTCACTTGGNACTTCACCAATTCCATCCAGTTCGATGGTAAGTACGCTTACAGTGCGTTCTCTGTCATCNTGTGTGAGCGTTTCAGAGGAACATTGGATTTCACCGATGATCACTTCAGATGGTAAGCCTTGAGCGATGATTCCATTTCTTCGACGACAAATTTCAGCGACATCAACAGCGCGACCAATTGTAGCGCCTCTTGCAACAAGTTGAACCTCNCGNTTTCCTTCTTCCATTGCCATCACGACCGCTCGAACATATGCATGTAACGGTTTCTTTCCGATAAAAATTGAACGGCGCTCACTCATCTGACTCCCTCAGCATCGGACTCGCCTCTTCACTCGTTAAGCGTTCGGTTCTTTTCAGCACAAAATTGCCTAAATATGGTCAAAATAGGCGAATGAAGGGGGAATGGTACGGACGCCGGGATTTGAACCCGGGTTCAAGCGTTGGCAACGCTCGGTGATAACCGCTACACTACGTCCGTAGATGTAATCACCCCAAAGAACAGCAGTATAAACGGTTGTCGGCCCGACTGTGTGCTCAATTGAATCCGAAACGGTCTTGACCTTCTTCTCTTTCTGGACGATTGCGAATGGAAATGAAAACGACCACTGCTACGCCAATACCAAACAAGATGAGTACTCCGATTAAAACTCCGGATGTGAGGAATGAACCAGATACTCCAGTTAGCGCAGATTCTTCTTCGACTAATTGAATAGCAATTGATTCAGTAGGGCTTACTTTTCCATAGATATCTGATGCTTGAATTAATACTTCATGGGTGCCAAGTGGGATGCTGTTTCGAACTTGTAATTCAACAGAATAAATCCCATCATTCGCCGTTACATCACCGTTTGTTCCGTCATCATAGAGATTCTGCCAGGTGGCTTGGGATGTGAGTGGGGTAAATACCCCAAGGTTTGCTTGAGCAACCCGAATGCCATCATAGTCGCTGATAGCCACTTCAAGTACAAACGTCGTACTCTTGTCGCCTCTTTCTACAGTCTGAACACCAGGAGTTACAATGTCAGGACCTGTGTTGAGGACATTGATGTTGATTTCTTCCATCACTGCGTCGGAAATGTGATGTGTTCCGTAAATCTCTTGGAGAGAGTTATCTCTTCCATCGACATGCCAAAACGTCGTAAATTCCTTTTCTCCTAGCCCATCGGTTAATATGAATGTCAAAACTTGTTCTCCAGGTGTCATCGCTTCTGGTACCGAGAACGAAGCGACCCAGACTCCATTCGTGAGAATAAGTTCGACCTGTTCGCCACCTGAATCTCTCAAATCAAGCGTTACGCTTTCAACTCCATGACCATCGTAGGCTTGTGTATTTACGATCATAACAGCTCCTCGAGGGCCCGTATCGGGGAGTATCTCTAATGCGAATAAGCGTGGACCTTGGTTGATAATCTCAATTTCTCCAGTTCCCGTTGTTTCCATGCCCCATGTATCCGTTGCTGTCACATTGAGTGAGACGTTGCCAACTTCAAGTCCCTGTACGAGAATCTGCGTTGTGAAGCGTTGGTCGCCAACGATTGCGTCACCATCAAGTCCTCTGTCGTTCATACTTACGATATCGCCTCCGATTGGAGTGAGGTCGACAGAAACTGATTCAACGTTCATTTCTGCATCACTGATATGAGCGACAAGAGTTCCAGAACTTCCCCCCTCTCCATAGATGACGCCTTCTTCAAGATACAATTCAACCAGAACGGGTGCAGTATTGTTTTCAGCGGTAATAATGGACGGTGATAGGATACGTTCGACAACCTGACTTTCAGTGAAGTTGGCCGTTTCATTTTCATTGCCGTAAGGGATTTCCAAGGTTCGGTAAACGCTTGAAAGGAGTCCCATAAGCGGACCTTGATCAATGATTGAACCCGATGCTGTACTGCCTTCTCCGTAAGAACCCACCCAGTTTGTCACATGCAGATTGAAACCGTCTCTCGGGTCATTACCCGTAGTTTCAGCAGTGATAACTAACGACAGTCCTTCTTGACCGGCAAGACGAAGTGTGTCTCCGGGTATCAATGGAATAGGCATGAGTCCTGTCTCTCGAGAAATTGTAATCTCGCCCAAAATCTCTTCAGAATCCGGTTGTGTGGCATTGACTTGAATTGGGCTATTCTCTGGACGTTCATCACCGCTTGAGGGGTCGGCTCCGGTTTCCTCCCATACCAATCGTACCGTTCGGTTTTCCCATTCCGATTGTACAACTTGATAATCCCAAGATTCGTTATGATTCGCACCAACACCTTGTCCATCGAAGAAATTACCACCGTTGATACCGGTGATGTTGAACCAAGTCTCTTGATGAATCACATTGACCAAAAAGACGACTTGAGTCGCATTGGCTTGATCACCGGTTTCTTCAATGGTACGGACAATGCCAAAGGTACCCTGCGCATCACCAGTGATTACGCCATCCATATGCAAATCATCTTTCAGAGTGATTCCATCTTCGGTTAACCAATGTAACTCGTGTATAGTTCCGTTAATCATGATGCTTGAGTTTTCATCTTCTTCATTGAGGCCAAAAGTGCCTTGGCCTAGAAATTCATTTTTTTGGTCTGTGCGAACTCCATCTTCCCAACGCTCGATTACGGTTAAGCCATCCAAGGACACATCCATTTGAAAATCGTCTTCATAGAGAATCATGTCAGCAAGTGCTTCGAATTGTGTATGTTGCAGTCTTCGAATACCGTTTTCATCCCACGTTTCTAAGAAAAATACACTGACTTCGCCAGTAACGTTGAGCCCTTGTTCTTCATCATCTTGCTCTGTAATTGAGAGGTCTCCTGTTGCTTCAATTCGTAACCGTTCAGACAAATCTCCATCAATCATTGAACGGTTAAACCACCCTTCCGAAACATTGGCGACAATTTCGCTTTCAGAAGCTCCATCCAGCGTCACTAAGTGCAGTATTCCACTGCCTCTGGCGTCAAATACCTGAGAGGTCAATACACCGGATTGAATTGTTTCATTCTTCCATATCGAATCAAGTAAAAGAGAGAGTTCTGTCGAACTGTCATTTGTATTTTCTAATGTCGTAAGATTACCGCTTCCCAGTTCCCATGAATTGAGTACGTCGCCCTGACGCATCTGCCAACCTTGGCCATTGAAATCGAGAGCAAATCCTTGTTCACCTTCCTCTGTCATGTAGGTTTGGTTAAGATCCCAAGACGTCTTGAGAAGAACTTCATGGTCTGCCATCGGTTGATTCCAAGTACCGACTGTAAAGCTCCGGAATGATTCAACAGGTTCGGATAAAAGGTTTCCATTCCAGCTGTTTATGGTCACAGTCATAGCGATTTCATCGCTCCAATGAAGAGAAGTGTTGAGCAACGCGTGTGCGGTTCGGTAACCATTTACAGAACTCCACGTGAGAAATACATCTGTGTCGAGCAATGAGTTGTTGTGAAGATGGTTCACATCAACATCGATACCGTATGAACCATTATCTGCAAAGGTGATGGTATAGGCATGTTGATTCTCACCGCCATCTCCTTCAAGCCAAGCAGCGTTAATGGTCGGAGCAGTCGGGGCTGATTGAGCAGTTGCAGTAAAGACCAGTGGTAAAACCATGACCAAGAAAAGAGTGATTGCTCGTCTTGATTTCTGTGTGCTCATGGAAAGAGGTACAGCCTGCTCCTCTTCAATACTTGCGCAGTTCTGTGCAATGTGACAATGGTTGGTAGTCTGATTTTATGCATCCATAACATATCCAAACAGCAATGGTGCAACAATGGTAGCATCGCTCTCAATGACAAACTTAGGTGTCTCAATGTTGAGTTTACCCCACGTGATTTTTTCATTTGGTGGCGCCCCTGAATAGCCTCCGTAGGATGGAGATGATTCGGTGATTTGGCAATACCAACTCCACAACGGAACATTGCGATTCAAATCTTGATGAAGCATTGGAACGACGCAAATCGGAAAGTCTCCTGCTATGCCTCCACCGATTTGTAGAAAAGCCAGCGAATCCGTTCTCGATTCATACCACTGCGCTAATTGAATCATGTATTCGACGCCATTTTTTATTGCAGTAGGGCGAATTTCACCTTCGATACAACGTGCTGCGAAAATATTTCCGAGCGTCGAATCTTCCCAACCAGGAACAAATATTGGAAGATTTATGTTTGCAGCAGCATGCAGCCAAGAATCCTCTGGGTTCGCCTCAAAAGACGATTCTAAGACTCCGCTTTGCATTAATTGGTAGAAGTATTCGTGAGGTAATTTTGACAATCCCTGATGATCGGCTTCCTTCCAACACGAGACAATATGATGTTCTATTTTTCGAAAAGCCTCTTCTTCAGGAATACAGATATCTGTCACTCTATTGAGCTTCTTTTCAAGTAATTCCGCTTCGTCTTCAGCAGATAGGTCTCGCCAATTCTCAATAGATACGTAGGAATTGTGAGCGACCAAATGAAACAGGTCTTCCTCTAAATTAGCACCCGTGCATGAGATGGCAGCAATTTGCCCAGCCCGAATCATTGGTGCCAAACTACGGCCGAGTTCAGCAGTGCTCATGGCTCCTGCAAGCGTGAGAAATATCTTGCCACCATCTTCGAGAAACTGCGTTAAAGAACGTGCTGCACGAGCAAGTTCACCTGCATTGAAATGGCGATAATGTTGGTCGACAAAGGTGCGAACAGACATGTCATTCCCCCTCGTGCAAGAAACGCTCAACATGCTGTCTGCGCCGAAGTGAAAGTGATGGAATTTCTTTCACAAGTTGATGGTGGATGTCATCTGCCAAAGCATTTGGATCTGAGCCTCCACACGTAAAGCAATCCAAAGCCAACCATCCTTTTTCCGAATAGCAATGTGCAGTAACGTGGCTTTCGTCAAGTAAAACCACTGCGGCGAATCCGATTGGAGAGAGTGAGCCATCGAAAGGCTCTACATGGGAATGTACATTCCGTGCTGTACTACGCTCTACGGCTTGTTCAAGAAGTTCGAGAATCCACTGGCCGTCGTTTTGATGAGGGGGTACATATCCCGTATAATCAAGGAATACATGTGCGCCATGTGCTTCTAAATCCGTCATCACTTCACCCCCTCTCTTTCACGCCGTATCTTCTCGACTCTCACTGCTTTTTTGTTGCCTGAAATAGTCCGATATTTGTGGCATTCGGATTCTACCCGCTTGCTTCGCAACAGCCTCCCAGCGGCCTTCCTTTCGGGCCTTGAGATGCATTGCTATTGCTTTTGTAGCCACCATTGCAGCAGTGAATTGTGTAAGTGGCGTGTCTTCTTGAGCCACTATTTCATTGACATCGACGCTAATAACCGTCGAATTTGGAGCAGAAAAGACCGCCTCGATGACCTCTGTTGCTTGCCAAAAGGAAAGTCCGCCAGGAACAGGAGTACCCGTCGCAGGAACAAGACTGCCATCCAATCCATCGATGTCGATTGTAAGATGAATCGGTCCGGTCAAATTCTCTAGTGTGTCTAAGCAAGACCTCCACGCTGATTCTCCGGTTGAGGGGGATTGCGTGTCACGTGCAAAAAAAGTCGTAACCCGCTCGTCTTTTTCGATATAATTCGCTTCCTGCTTTGAATAAGCACGAATGCCAATTTGAACCAGTTGGCCAATTCCGAGGTCAAGAGAACGACTTGCAGCGCATGCGTGGGAGTATTTTTCGCCATCAAGTTGTTCGCGCAGATCTGCATGAGCATCAATTTGCACGACAGTCAATCGCTGCATATTCCCATCGACCAGCGGGTGATGCTTTGCTGCATTGAGGAGCGGTGGTAAGATTCCATGCTCTCCGCCTAATATGAGTGGTAAACAATCTCCTGCATACCACGGTTTTAGGTATCCACTGATGTTGTCTAATTGCTCAGCGAGACTGTTCCCCTCGCCGTCCCATTCAGGTGCGGTGAAAAGAGCTGCACCAGCAGGTAGGTCTTCGCCGAGTGAAGCGTCGAACAACTCGACTTGTGCACTGGCGATGATACATGCGGCAGGGCCGCCGGCAGTACCCTGTCCGTAAGAGGTTGTGAGTTCGTAAGGCAATTGCAAGATTGCGACATCGACTTCACCCCCGTTTTCGGGTAAGCCAAGGAAATTTCCCTCCACATACTCTTCGCTCACAACCTTGCCCTTGCACAGGCGTTTTTGAGGCTGTTGATTGATGTTGTTTAAGGTGAGTCGCCTGTTGGACTGCATGAGGGGGGCACTTCGCGGCCTCCTTTTTTTGGGTGCTGGGGGGACAATATTCACTATTTTTTGTGTTTTTCATGAAAAATGAGCGATGAGTCTATATGGGTCGGATGACAATAATATACAGTGTCTGCGGAGTAAATAAGCGGGTCGGGGGAAATCAAAATGACAATGACATTATCAGAACTTACTCGAGCAATTCAACAACATATCGATTTGGATATGGATGAGGAAGTTGCTCAAGGCATGGCGGAACACGCTCTCGGATTTTTTGGATTCTACAATCGTATTATCGATAATGCATTGGAACCCACAGATCGAAACTTGTTTTACATGTTCCAAGATTATGACCTGCTCACGACTGAATCTGAAGAAACGACGCTCTGGGATGGTCGTGAATGGAGAATCCACTACTGGAAGTTTAAACCTGAGTTGCGAGAACGAGTTGAGGCTTACATGCAACGAAATTTGGACCCTGAAGAAATCGATCCATTTGCCGACATTTACGGCGGCCAAACCAATATCAATTCGATTTGGACCCGCGAATCTGAGCGTGTAACCAATCCAAACGCATTTACTTCAGATTGGTAATATACCCAAGCGTTTTTGATTCTTGCTTACTAGCGCCTGCCATGCGAGCAGCAATTGGCCTCATTTTATGCCTGCTTCTGCCGCTGGTTCCTCTCACCAGTGCTCAAGCAGAAGTTGCTCAAGATGAGATGTGGCCAGGCGACCCCATCGATAACCACGTCCACATGACCTGGGCTGCAATGACATTGGAAGTCAATGAGTGGGCAGACGAAAATCCCGATATTGTCAAACTAGAAGATGTTGGAAAATCTCGAGCAGGAAAGAGTTTGTGGGTTGTTCAATTGTCCGATTGGTCAATGGAGTTGAAAGCCGATGGAAGTTCAAAAGAAATAATCTACATCGATGGCGGCCATCACGGCAACGAATATCTTGGAACTGCTTTAGCATGGTTGTCAGCAAAGTGGTACATCGACGGTTGGATTGATGGTAATGAAGAAGCGATTCAAGTCTTGCAAAACTCAGAGGTTCACGTTCTTATCATGCTGAATCCGGATGGCAATGATATCGATACACGATGGAATCTGGGTCAAGTTGATTTGAATCGAAATTACGATCACTATTGGAATTCCTGCCCTACCACTCAACCTGGCACTTCAGCTTTTAGCGAACCTGAAACTCTTGCCAACTCGGTCTACATGAATACCGTCGTTCCTGATGCTGACCTTTACGTCACCATGCACACTGGCGTTTGGATTATGCTCTATCCATGGGGTAAGTGGCCAGAGCAGCCTCCTGATTGGGAGTTGTTCCATAGTATTCGAGAAGACGTCAACGGAGGTATTTCGGATATTCCTATTCAGAATGCAAATCAAGGATTGTATCCAAACTGTGGAACAAGCAGGGACTATGGATACGGTGTTATGGGCTTCCCCACTTTCACATTTGAAACAGATGACGAGCAATTTATTCCAGGTTCTGCAGAGGCCCTCAATGAACGATTAGGAGAAGAGATGGATGTGATGCGATACCTCATCAACAATGTATGGTATTGGCGAGCTCGCCTCGATGTTCAATCAATTACCGTCGATGATGACACACTCACCTTGGATATTAGGAACGACGGAATGGCTTCAACTGCAAACGCTAGCCTTGAGTACATGAGTGAAAGCGGTGAAGTGACATGGGCTTCTCCGTATTTTGAAGTCAATGCTACCAACAGTTCTGTGATTTCATTCGATGTTGCAAAGAGCATGTTTGATGGCGACGGAATGTGGAACCTCAACTACCAAAAGCGAGTCATCAACGCTGCTACATGGGTTAATGAAACCGTTGAAGTAAATGCAACTTTTATCGACAATGAACAAGATCGTTTCCTCATAGGATATGGATTGTTTAATCCAATTTCAGTTCTTGCGGCAGTCATTGGAGTTGCTGCTTTTGCGAACGAAGCCGAAGCTCGTCGTACTTCAGAAGAAGACGAAGACAATGAACGGAATGCTACGGGCGAGAATTGAAGTGCCGAACAGCCTACGCAAGCATAGGTGAACTCATGAAAGTAAGCGTAAGCCCCGGCCACAACATCAACGGAACCCTCATATTGCCCCTTTTTGAAGGCTCAGAAGCAGTCCCAGAATCTCTACAAGGTGGCCTTCATACAGCACTCAAAGGCCAAATCAACCGAATTCTTTCCGAAGGAGATTTCAAAGCCAAAATTAAGACTACAATGTCAATCATTGGTAGTGAAGGTGGCAAAGCAATGCTCGTTGGTCTTGGCAAAGAAGACGATGCTGATATTCACGCTTACCGCAAAGCAGGTGCCGCAGTTATTGCGAACCGAAAGAAAGCTCATGGCACAGATTTGACTGTTCGATTCAGTGAAGCATCTGTTGAGGCAATGGGTGCCTTCGCAGAAGGTATGTTGTTGCGAGATTATTCTTACGATCATTACAAGCAGCAAGAAGAAGATGACAAAGAGGCTGAACTTGATGTTCGAATCACCTGTGATGAAGGCCAAGAAGATGCTCTCGCCTCTCTTACCAAAATCCATGCCGGCGTTGCCTCTGGCGTTCACCTTTCACGTGACCTTGGCAACTGTCCTCCAAACGATATGTATCCTGAAGCATTTGCAGACCAAGCCTGGGAATGGGCAAAGGATTACGATAACGTCGAAGTGACCATCATCAACTATGACCAAGCTGTGAAGGCTGGTATGGGTGGATTGGTCGCAGTTGGAATGGGTTCTGCTCGAAAACCATGCATGGTTATCTTTGAAATGAACCGTGAGAAGACCGGCCGATGCCCTATGCTTGTTGGAAAAGGAATCACCTTCGATACAGGTGGTATCTCACTCAAGCCAGGCGCAAACATGGATGAAATGAAGTATGACATGGGCGGTTCAGCAACCGTTTTTGGAACAATGCAAGCCCTCGCCTCGACTGGACACAAAGGCAAAGTTGTAGCCATTACCTGTATGGCTGAAAACATGCCATCATCCAATGCACAACGACCTGGTGACGTCATCACAACGCTTTCTGGAAAGACGATTGAAATCCTCAATACCGATGCAGAAGGACGATTGGTTCTCTCTGATGGATTGTGGAAGGCTGGAGAATTCGACCCTGAATACATCATCGACTTTGCAACCTTGACGGGTGCTTGTGTCGTGGCTCTTGGCCATGAAGCAACTGGACTATGGTCCAACGATGATGACTTCCGAACACGCATCCATGAAGCAGGAAACGCAGTGGATGAATTGGCTTGGCCAATGCCGCTTCTTCCTGCCTTTGAGAAGGAAATGACCAATTCCAAAATTGCAGACACTCGAAACCTTGGCGCTGGCCGTTACGGTGGAGCGAACACTGCAGCAGCGTTCTTGAAGCAATTTGTTCCAAATCGAAATTATGAGAAAGACGGTGAACAGATCACTTGGGCTCACATGGAAATTGCCGGAACATACTGGGGTGCAAAGACCAATTCGATGGTTGGAAACGGCGCTACAGGAATTCATGTCCGTACCATGTATCACTTGATTACCAACGGTTGAAGCGTTGTAGAGAGGCGAAACTATGCATCGCCGTGCATCAGTTCCTGCACGAATCAACATTCTTGGTGAGCATACAGATTATGCGGGCGGTCTCGCCCTTCCTTTCGCTGTTGATTTGCGATTGACTTTGGATGCTTATGCACTGGAAGATGGCTACGAAGGAGATTCTGCTGTTGTGAAATTGTGGCGTTCTGCAGGTGGATGGCCGGCACGCTTGTCAGTTGAAAGTCAAATCCCAATTGGCGTAGGGATGTCTTCTTCTGCTGCCTTGTGTCTCGCAGTCGTCTTGTGCGTACATGGTCCTATGGATGCGCAAAAGGCCTGTTTAGAAGCACAGCGAATCGAGCATGAGGTCTTGAAAACACCTTGTGGACTTTTGGATCAAATGGCTATGATGTATGCAAAGCAAGGAAATGCTACACTGATTGATTTTTCCAATCATTCCACGGAGTCAATTGAAATTCCTTCGGCATGGTTGTTCAAATTGGTTGATTCAGGTGTTCATCGTCAACTCAGCCAAACATACCAAGGTTCTGCTGAGCAAGAGGTTCGCCTTGCACACATTCAATCCGAAAATAAGCGTGTACGTTCGTCTTTAGGCGCCTCGGCTCCCGACCTTGGAGTTCTTCTCAATGCCTCACATGCTTCATTGAAATCTCTGGGCGTCAGTCATCCTGATGTCGATGAGCAGGTGAGGAAGTTGCAGCAAACCGACGGTGTCTACGGTGCGCGTATGATGGGCGGCGGCTATGGCGGCATGATTCTGGTCTTGGTTGAACACGCTCAAGTGCTTCCAAATTTCCCAGTATATCGTGCTTCACACGGAAGTATCCTTGAGGAATTTCTCGAATGAGGCAAGTCGTTCAGGCGTGCCCATGTCCCAAAATTTCGTATCATCCAAATGCACTGCTGCTTCGCCAGAGAGTGCACTATACACAGTTTCTTCCCAGCTCCATTTGCCACTGTGACCATATTTGAGGACGGTTGATTTCTCAACAATACTTGTTCCTGCCTCATATCCATTCAGTGAATCCGTTGATTTTGAGTTCTTATCGTATTGGAGTAATCGTCCATTTTCATGCCTGAGGTTCTTCGTATCATGTGCCTGAGTAACGGTCATTGTGAGAGGTACGTCTGCAGAGTGGTGAAGTTCAATCAACGGTTTGTACTCAATAGGATGCCAGTCGTCACCCCACACAAGAAGAAAACGTTCCTCAAGCAATTCTTTTGCATTCCATAATGCACCTCCGGTTCCAAGTGGCTCCTTTTCTTGATGGAAAGTCAGTGCCATTCCAGGATGTGTAATTCCTTCGAACTGTTCTCCAAGGTGCCCAGTGAGAACCAAAGCATGCATGCATCCTTGTGCCTGTGCCCAATCAAGAATGTGGTGAAGCATCGGTTTCCCGTTCACTTCAATCAACGATTTGGGCGTTTTTTCAGACATTTTTCCTAATCGAGTGCCTAACCCTCCTGCCATGACCACAAGTTGAGGGGTTGTATGCGCTTTCACAATCGCAGCATATTCGTGACCGCTTTGTTTGAGGGTTCTCTTTTGTGTTTCAAAATCAACATGATACAATCCAAATC
Organism: Euryarchaeota archaeon TMED99; assembly: GCA_002170315.2. GTDB lineage: Archaea > Thermoplasmatota > Poseidoniia > Poseidoniales > Poseidoniaceae > MGIIa-L1. The sequence goes on along the minus strand of NHFA02000026.1, from coordinate 1,511 downwards.
TTTGGTCATACCCTTCTGCCCATTCAAAATTATCCATCAAACTCCAATGGTAAAACCCTCGCACATCTATTCCGTCTGCAATGGCTTCAGAAGTGATGAGAAGATGTCTGCGAATATGTTCAGGGCGCATATCATCGTCATCATCTGCCACCCCATTTTCGGTGACGTAAATAGGGATTTTGAGATTGGTAACCATGTCAAAAGCCCGTCGAAGTCCTTCTGCATACATTGGATATCGGAAATCCGTTCTCTGCTCCCACGGTCGAATAAGTGGGTCGATTTCGACTTTCGTGGGCATAAAAGGCGTGGTTAGCAAATGCGTGTAATAATTGACTCCGATGAAATCACTGCTGCCTCGAAGTCCTTCAATCCTTTTTGAAATCAAAGCAGATGGTGGCTTAAATTTCCCCGTTCGCAGACCTTTGAGCCAACATCGATTGAACATACCATCAAGAATTTTCGCCTGCATCCAATGAAGGGGATTCCAACGCCGATAAGGATCGAAAATATTGATGTTCTTTACCAACCCAATTTGGCATTTTTCTCCATTTTTCATTCCCTTAAGGGTCCTGTAACATTGAGCGTGCGCTCGCATCAAGTTGAGTGATACCTTTCGTACTCTTTTGAAAGAGCGAACGCCGGGTGGGAACTCTCCCAACACATAACCCATGGTTGCATAGACCGCTGGTTCGTTGATTGTACACCACCATTCAACACGGTCGCTAAGGTGTTCAAACATCATTGAACAAAAGTTGACCCATCCGGCGATGTTTTCTTCTTTTTCAAATCCTCCACGTTCATCCCACCATAGGGGTTGAGTGAAGTGGTGTAAAGTCACCATTGGTTGGATTCCTTGAATCAAGAGTTCATCGACCAAATCCGAATACCACTGAATCGCTTCAGAATCAAACTGTCCTTCCTGCGGTTCGATTCTTGACCATTCAATTGAAAATCTGTAATGTGATACTCCGAGTTCTTTGATGAGTGTAACATCTTCTCCTCTCCGATTCCAATGGTCGCAAGCATCACCGCTTAATTGCTGACTCTTCGAACGAGGCTCAAAGGCAGACCAATTGTTTGTATTTCCACCTTCGATTTGGTGTGAAGCAGTAGCTACACCCCACATGAAATCTTTGGGAAATGCACTCCCGTCTTTCAGTGAACTGTAATCAACAGTATCCCACTGGCGGTGTTCTTCAGTCCACACATGCTTTCCAATGATGGAATAGCCATGAGGGTTTGGTTCTAAACTTCGACAGAGCAAAGCCGTGCATCAAGGTGCGGATAGCGGGAGTCGAACCCGCGACAAGAGGTTGGAAACCTCCTATGTTACCACTACACCATATCCGCATGATGTGAATAATTGTCCGAGAAGTCTCTCCTCTTTGAGTGAATCGGTCTTTCAATTACCAATTCAAGGCATAGGTGGCCGTGGAGGCGGCGGAGGTGGAACTCTTCCATCAACTCCAAATGCTTGACGCAAATGGCTCTGTGGAGGATTATTCTTTCGA
>NHFA02000025.1 GCA_002170315.2 Euryarchaeota archaeon TMED99 | reverse complement strand
GACCGGTCTGTGAATTTCTCCATCACTGCCTTTGTATTCTAAACCGAAGCGTTCAGGCAAGTTGTAATCGACTTGAACTGTCCCGAGTTGCCATTCGCGTCCAATGACGTCTTTGACAACGAAATCAATTTTAGGACCATAAAACGCCGCTTCTCCTTGCTCTTCTGACCAGTTGACTCCAAGAGATTCAGCCGCTGCACGGCACGCTTCTTCGGCTTTATCCCATCGCTCTGGCTCGCCGACGTATTTGTCTGAATCCAAGTCTCGCAAGCCGACTCGAACTCGGTAATCCTCCATTCCCAGTTTTTCAAATATAATCTGGACCAGTTCGATACAGCCGAGCACTTCTTCAGCGATTTGGTCTTCAGTTACGAAAAGGTGGGCATCATCTTGAGTGAATCCACGTACACGTGTCAAGCCAGAAATTTCACCGGATTGCTCCCAACGATAGACCGTTCAGAATTCTGCTAATCGAAGCGGTAAATCTCGATACGAGCGCATTTGAGATGCGTAAATCTTGACGTGGTGAGGGCAATTCATTGGTTTGAGCATGTAGCCATCAATATCTCCGCTTTTCATCATATTCGACAGTTCTCCACACGAACAACCTTCATCTGAGAGTTTCTTCATCAACTCTCGTTCAACAAGAGGCGGATATTGCGAATCTTGGTAATAGGGGAAGTGACCGGAAGTTCGGTAGAGATCGAGTTTTCCAACATGTGGTGTAAAGACTTGAGAATATCCTTGACGGCGTAAGTGGAAAGAAATGAAATCTTGTAATTCTTGGCGGATTATCGAGCCACGTGGCGTCCAAAGAATCAATCCTTGACCAACTTCTTCGTCGATGTGGAAGAGTTGCAAATCTTTTCCGAGTTTCCTGTGGTCTCTTTTCTTTGCTTGCTCTAAGCGGTCAAGTGTTGCCCGGAGTGCTTCTTTACTTGGTTCAACAATGCCGTAAATTCGAACCAGTTGTTCGCGGTCTTGGTCGCCACGCCAATAGGCTGAAGAGATACTTGTCAATTTGACATTCATCAAGCGTGAAGTGTTCGGAACGTGTGGTCCTAGACACAAATCATACCAATCGTCTTGCTTGTAGATGGTTGAGCCGCCACCATCTTCGATTTTATCTTGGATGATTTCAAGTTTGTAGGGGTTATGGGAAAAATATTCGAGCAGTTGTTCATCATCGAGTTCTATTCGCTCAACAGTGAAATTCTTACGAGCGATTTCTTGCATCTTTTTTTGAATTGGTTTGAGATCAGATTCTGTGATGCTCTCCATAGCAAAATCATAGTAGAAACCCCGATCAACAGCAGGACCAATCGTCGGTTTAGCATCGGGATAAATCGACATCACTGCTTGTGCCAATAAGTGTGCTGCGCTGTGACGGAGAATGTGAATGCCCTCGTCTGATTCTGTAAGAATTCCTTCAACGGAACAATCCTCTTCAATGATACGTGAGAGGTCACATTCCTCACCGTTGATGCGGGCTGCTAAGCACCCGTGTTTCCTTCCTAATGCATCGGTAATGACTTCTGCACAGGTAATTCCTGAAGCATATTCGTTAACCGTTCCATCGGGTAAGGTGACGTTGATGAGTGGCATAGGGTACTCTCCTTCAACCCCTACGGGGTTGTTCGCCCTTCATCAAACCATCACTCTCTCAACATTGGAAGAGGCATACCTTTGAGGCAATCTCTTCTCACCAAGGGAATTTGAGATTCCAATAGATTCCATCGAAGAGGATGCATTGTATTCCGAGTAATATTGAACCAATGAGCATCTTTCCGCCTCCAGGCATTTTATCGACATATGCCGAATAAGCCAACAACCCCATCAGTATGTTTCCAACACAGGCTAAGAGTAAAACGCCGATGACCAAAAGAGGCGTCCAGCTGTATTCGTTTTCAATGTGAAAAATGGTGGCTTCAAGCCATAATGCTGAAGGAATAACCAACAAAGCAAATGCAAGCAGTAAGCGTGCACCCCCACCGCCATCAGATTCACCCCATGGCCAACGTAAAGACTCCATAGCCGATGCTTCGTTTTGATAGAGAATAATCCACCAATACATCAAGAATCCAAAAGCGGCTAAAAACATGAATGGCACAATGAATTGTGCTTGTGACCAAGGTATTCCGCCCCAAAGTGCTTCTTTGTCAGAAGTGTGAGAAAGACCATACAGATAGGAAACGAGAACCATCGTTCCAAAGATGAAAATGAATATTCGTACAAATTTCCGAGAAACTTCCATAACGTTCGGTAGAGGTTTACACTGATAAGGACCTGTACTGATGCTTACCATTCAACATCAAAATCATCACCTATAGTCGTGCTCGGACGGTCAAGGATTTTGGCTTTTTCAGGTTCAGGTTGTTCAGAATCTGGTTCAGATGCTTGGTCTGGTTTTTTCGCAGTTACAACAAAACTGCTTTGTTGAGCGACATGCTGAGTTGGTCCGCTATAATCGAGGGGTATAACGGACTCTTGCGGTATTTCTTCCAGTACCTCAGGAGTGACAACAACTTCCTCTTGAGATTGTTTTTCTCCCTCCTCCGCTTTGAGATCAGCAAAACCTTTGGCCAATGTATCGGCAAGTGTGGGGACCTGCGCCTTCCTTCGACTCATATTTAGTCCAAAGCATATGAAGCACATCAAACCTTGCGATGAATGTTCTATTCTTCTTCCAAAGAGGGTTCTTCAAAAACGACTTCAGGGAGAAAGGAAAGAATCGTCCCCAGAATACCGAAAACGAGCACATACTCCCAAACTGCTGCTACGTTCAGTAAGGGATATGTCGAACTGGTGCAAAACGTAAGCATGTCGGTAGTCATAGCATTATAGGAATCCCAATCAAAATCGGGTCCCCATACTTTGGCTTGTGTCGAGATCATTTGGACTAATCCAATAAAGGCCGAGGCAGCCGCAAAGATTCGCAATCCGAGAACCGTTCTGAAACGGTCATGGTTCCACCATATTCGAACTGTCACTGCGGTCACAAGTAAACACCAATATACGCCGTTATTGAAGATGTCAAATGCGTAGTGACCATGCATCGGCCCGTCGATATCCCACGGAACGGTTCCAATACGAATGCAAGAAAAAGCTCCAATTAAACCTGGAAAAACCGCAAGGTGATTTAATCCATGCCAAAAGGAATGGTGACCTTCATCGGAAATGCGTTTCATATTCATCGAATGTATTTCCATAATTATCCAAAAAACAAGATAACCACTGACAAAGGTTCCGATGGTGAAAATCGTATCACCTGGTTCGTACAAGTCAAAATCTGAAATGAAAGGCATATACGCTTTACAGCCGTTTAAGATCCAAGTCACATATCCTGCAATCAACCAAAGTAGTGTTGAGCCAACCATGAGAAGAATCGCCAATCTCCGGCGCCGTATCGTGTCCATAGAAGTTCCCCTTTGCACTGCTTTTTGATGCCATCGCTTCAAAAGAAGTCAATGCAGGTCTTCTTGAAGGTGATACGCTTCGAGGGATACATGCGCATCGGAATTGTCGTTAATCCCGATGCTGGACTTGGAGGCCGTTTAGGATTCAAAGGCAGCGATGGGCGAGCAGAAGAAGCTCGTGCTGCAGGTGCTCAAGACCGTGCTGGACCTCGAATGCTGCAAACGCTTGAAGCATTGAAAACTCTACTGGAAAGTTCACTGAATCGTGCAAATGTCGAGATGGAATGTATTGGTTGGCAAGGTCGAATGGGTGGGGCATGGATGCCTACGGACAATGAAAAAATGAGTTTCACTAGCATTGGTCAGACTCCTGAGAAAACGTCGGAAACTGAAACAAGTGAATTGGTTCGCTCACTTGTCGAATCTGGTGCTGAAGCAATTCTGTATGCGGGTGGTGACGGAACGACCAGAGACATTGCAAATGCGCTTCATAGTATTGACAAAGATGCTCAAGAGATGCCGCTGATTGGCGTTCCCGGTGGTGTAAAGATGCATTCTGGATGTTTTGCAACAACTCCTAAAGCTGCTGCTGAAGTCACATTAGCCTTCCTTTTAGGAGATTTACGTTGCGCAATCACTGAAGTGATGGATTTGGATGAAGAAATCTATCAGGAAGGCGTATGGAAAGTTCGAATGTATGGAGAGGCATGGACACCATCCAGTCCAAGATTTATGCAAGGCGCCAAAGAACAAGTTGAGCGAACCAGTGAATCAGATACAATCGAAGGATTAGCTCAACACGTCAAATCACTCATTGAATCAGATGAAGATTTGATGATTATTTGGGGCAGTGGTGGAACTCTCCGTCGAATGGGTGAGTTCTGTGAAGAAGAACTCACCTTGCTGGGCATCGATATTCTTGGACCTGTTGAAAACGATAGTCGAAAACTCCACAGCGACTTGAATGAACAGAAACTTCTCGAAATTATATCTCAGCATGTCGATGATAACGGAGACACAAGGCCACGATTACTGTTGCTTTCACCAATGGGTGGGCAAGGTTTCCTCATTGGAAGAGGTAATCTCCAACTCTCACCAGAGGTTTTGAAAACAATTGGAATTGACAATATCCTTGGCGTTGCAACTCCAGCAAAACTGATTGGACTCAATGCCGTTCGTATCGATACAGGTGATGCTGAACTGGACCAGGTTTTTCAAACGAAGCGATTCATCAAAATCTTACAAGGGTTCAGAACAACACGACTCATTCGTATTGAAGAGGCGTAATTACAGTTGACCTGATGCTGCTTTGAGCAAGCCGAGGAAAGGCGGACTTGGGCGGTTTGGACGGCTTTTGAACTCAGGGTGGTATTGCACTCCGACATAATACGGGTGGCCTTCGAGTTCGAAAATTTCACATCGTTGACCAGTCTCATCTTTTCCAACAAATTTGAGACCCGCTGCTTCAAGAGATTCAATCATATCTGGATTCACTTCATATCGGTGGCGATGACGTTCATCAACCGATTCACCTTCTCCGTAGAGTCTACGGATTTTACAATCATCAACTTGCCATAATGTTGGTCGACTACCGAGCCGCATGGTGCCGCCAAGATGTGTTTTGGAAATTTCAGGCATGAAAATCACAGCTGGATTTTTACAATTCTCATCGAATTCGGTTGAATTTGAATCCTTGAATCCAAGAACATTTCTGCAATATTCAATAGTGGCGACTTGTAAACCGAGGCATATTCCTAGATAGGGCGTAGAAGAAGTTCGAGCATATTCTGCAGCGAGGATTTTTCCTTCAACTCCACGATCCCCAAAGCCACCTGGAACCAATACTCCAGATGCTTGCTTGAGTAAAGTCCACGCTTCTTCACGTTCTTGTGAATCCGACCAATCCGATTCGAGGTGACTCGCTTCAATCCAATCGATGACCAGTTTTCGATTAACTGCCATTGCTGCATGCTGTAAACTCTTGATAACTGAAAGATATGCATCAGAAAGATTGGTGTATTTTCCAACCATAGCAATGTGAACTTCTTCGGAAAGTGTATCGAGATTGTGAGCCATAGTTCTCCATTGTTCGATTAAGTCTGTGGCATTACAATCGAGTTTGAGAATCTCACACAAGCCTTGTTTTTCAAGCATCAATGGAACGTGATAGATATTTGGAACATCGTGTGTCGACATTACCGCTTCTGGTGCCACATGACAGAATGCTGCTAACTTTTCACGAGTTTCATCGTTGAGAGGGGCGGATGAGCGACAGACGAGAATGTCAGGAGTGATTCCCAAACCACGTAATTCTTTGACAGTGTGTTGAGTTGGTTTGGTTTTCTGCTCACCAACAGGCCCCATCACTGGAACAAGGGATACATGAACAAAAGTGACATTTTCCCGTCCGACTCGGAATTGAAATTGACGAAGTGCTTCGATATACGGTGCCGACTCAATATCTCCAACGGTACCGCCTAATTCAATGATACAAGCATCTGGGGCTTGGTCACTTCCATCAGCGGGTTGGTGAGCGACTTTTTCGAGCCAATCTTGGACTGCATCTGTGATATGGGGGATGACTTGAACCGTTTTTCCGAGATAGTCGCCACGTCGTTCTGCTTCAATGACTTTTGAATAGATTTTACCAGTGGTGACGTTATTGTCGCGACCCAAGTTGATATCGAGGAATCGTTCATAGTTACCAAGGTCAAGATCGACCTCGCCGCCATCATCCAAAACAAATACTTCTCCGTGTTCAAACGGAGACATTGTTCCAGCATCACTGTTGAGATAGGGGTCGATTTTCAAAGAAGTGACTCGCAGCCCTGCGCTTTTCATGAGCACGCCGATGCTGCTTGCAGTGACACCCTTCCCTAAACCAGAAAGGACTCCCCCGCTAACAACAACGTACTTCATGCACATCAACGGGCTTTTAGGCCGTCGCGCCTCCCATATCAACATACCTCTAAAAACCAAGATTCAAAGTCATGATGAAATGAGCGAAGAATCAAATGGTGAGTTCGATGTCTATGTCCATGGACCTACCAAGTGGACGAGTCCTGGTCACCGGAGCATTGGGTCAAATCGGAACCGAATTGGTAGAAGCACTGCGAAAAAAACATGGGCATGAGGCAGTGATTGCCACCGATATTCGAAAAGCAGAAGGGTGCCAAATTCTGAATGTAATGGAAAAAGAAGAAATCAATACATTGGTGGTTGAAGAACAAATCACTGAAATTTATCATTTAGCAGCATTACTGTCTGCCACAGGTGAAAAGAATCCAGAATTATGTTGGGACATCAATGTAACTGGGTTAGAAAATGTGATTGCTGCAGCGAAAGAAAACAATGCAAGATTATTTTCTCCATCGTCTATTGCTGTTTTTGGACCCGATTGCCCAAAGAGAGCTCCACAAATAACCCCACTCAATCCTACTACAGTTTATGGAAAAACAAAGGTAGTTGGCGAAAAATTGGCACGAACTTCTGGGATTGATATGAGGGGAATTCGATATCCTGGTCTCATTTCATACAAAGCGCCTGCTGGTGGGGGAACAACAGATTATGCTGTAGAAATTTTTCACAATGCTCTAGAAAATGGACATTACGAATGTTTCGTTCGTGAAGATACAAAATTGCCAATGATGTATATGGATGACGCAATCCGTGCTACAATAGAATTAATGGATATCCCGTTCGAACAATTAAGTGAATCAAGAGGAGGATACAATATCTCTGGATGTTCTTTTACGGTTGGAGAATTAGTGCGAAGTATTCAACGGCATTTACCTGATTTTACTTGTACATTCAATCCAGATATTCGGCAACAATATGCAGATTCTTGGCCTGATGAAATTGAAGATGATATCGCTGTGAAGGAATGGGGATGGAAGCCGAAATTCAATCTCGATAGAATCGTCGATGAAATGATCACAAATCTGAAAAAATAATCATTCGCTAGATTCAACTTTGATGACGAGACTGGAGATTCCGAAAAATCGTTCTCAGCCGTTGACGCCGACCCACTTGTAACGTCGAGCGCCTTCATCAACGCCTTCATCACCAATTTCGACCAGTGCGAATTCACCTTGTGGCGTTACAACGCTGTCATCTTGCAAACCTTTGTGGAGGTTTTCATAGGTGATATGGTCGATAGCAACACGGCCAGCAAGACGTTCAAACAAATGCCAGCGAGAAACAACTTCTCTCCAACGTGGACTAACTTTTCCTTCAAACACCTTTGCTTTGGCACCTGAGCCATAACCACATAAGCCAAACAGCATGTTATCGAGGTTACTGTTTTCTTCCAAATCCGATTCGAAAGTCGACATGAGGGCAAGGAAAATTGAACCGGTGTATTGGTTGCCAATGAGGCTGCTCGCACGTTGTCCTTTCTCAATTCGACTCGCATGGAAATCAAGATATTCCGGCGTTTTGGAAATTGCTCTGCGATAACCATCCATTGCTTTCTCCCAGATTTCGATAATTTGAGGGTCTTCTGAATTGTGCTCAGCAGGCATAGGACCCAGTTGCTCTGCAATGGAACTCCACATTTCAGTTCCTTCACGGTCGTGTCGGAAAATATCTGGGAACATTCGCTTGGCTTGGAATGCATACGGCAAATGCATAATGATTCGAGACCATTGTTCAGTCAGCCGTTCATCTTCTTCATGGCAGTAGCGGTTCTGTTTTTCGGCTTTTTCAGCAAAATTATGGAAAGCCTGTCGAACTGCAGATTGATAACATCGGTTCGAAAATTGACCATCGAAAATAGGTTCATCTCGATGAACGCTGACTTTTTCCTCACCATGAGCGAAGATTCCTAACTTTCTCACCGTTGATTCAGGAAGATGTCGAATCATTCTCTCAATCAAACCTTTCTTCATCGTTTGGCCCGTTTCTTGAGCCAATTGCATCACGTTCGTGATTACCGAGCGTATACTGACTTCTCTACGAGGTTTGAAGAAATCATGTACAGGAGTTGTTGAAACGCCAATACAATCAGGAATCTCAAGAAGTCGAGGGTTTCTCCGAATGAGAAGAGCGCCTCCTCCAGCACCTTGAGTATATTCACCAGAGGACTCTAAAGCATACTTTGCATTATCAGAAAAGATGACAATTCCTGTTCGTTCATCGTGTTCAGTAGAGCGAGCGACCCAATCAAGAGTTGTGTGCAAGGCATCAACTGCACCAATACAAGCAAAAGTCATGTCGACAACATCACAGTTACGGAAACAATCTTGCCCGTATCTCTCTTGATAACGCTGAGTGAGCATATCGACAATGTAGGTAGCAGTTGGTTTTGCACCATCGAGAGCAGACTCTGTTCCCAGATACATACGACCGATGTCATTCGGATCTAGACCATTACGGTCAATGATTTGCATAACGGCCATTGCGCCCATCGTTGCCGTGTCTTCATGAACGTCTGGAATGGCCATTGCTTCAAGTCCAAGACCTTTGTTTAATTTTCCAAAATCAGCGCCTCGCAATTCTGCAAAATCCTTCATATCCATGTATAATCGAGGGAAATGAATTGCGATATCGTCGATACCGACACAGGCTTGACTCTCAGTTCCCATCATTTGGTGTTCTACAAACCGACTATTTGAAACAACTACCTTTCAAAAGTGGTTGTCTAGGGTTTTCCGATAGTTATTCCATTTCGGGAACATCCGCCATCGTGGGGTCTTGTTTCGCCCAGAGAACATCATCGATTCGGAGAATGGAAATAGCCGCTTCAGTCGCACCTGCTATCGATTGACGAGCAATGAGATAAGGCTCAAGAACACCATTTTCAACCATATTTGCAGGTCGGCGATTCAGCAAGTCCAGTCCAAGGTGGTGGGAATCTTCTTTTTGATTGACTTGAGCTGCAACGAGTTGTAACAGCGTATCAATGGGGTCTAATCCTGCATTTTCAGCAAGAACGCGAGGAATGACTTCTAACGCATCAGCAAAGGCTTCTGCTCCAAGTTGTTCTCGACCAGGTATAGATTCAGCAAATCGACGAAGACTTCGTGCTAAAGCCACATGAGTCGCTCCACCTCCCGCCAATAATCGCCGATCTTCAAGCATTTTGCATGCAACACCAAGTGCATCTGCGAAACTTCTCTCAACTTCACCCAAAACCGTTTCAGTGCTTCCACATGCGATGAGCGTTGCTCCACCTTCTTCGGTTTCAACAATCCAATGGGCAACACTGCCCCACGTTTCGTTTTTACTCGAAATAAATGCTCCCAAATCATCTGGTGTAGAACGTTTCACATCAGAGACGAGCGTTGCACCGCAACCACGTGCAAGAAGGTCGAGGTCAGAACGTGCAACACGACGGAATGCTTGGATTCCTTCGTTTGCAAGCATAATTCTGGCTTCTTCATCAATACCTTCCTTACAAGCCAGTAATCCAATTCCAAGCGTTTTCAGATGATCGATTTGTTCTTGGAGTAATTCGACCTCTTTGACTCGAAAACTCTCAAGGACGCCAGGTGAAGTGACATTTATTTTCATATCACTTTTCATGGAGCGTCGCTCGATTCCACCATCGACAAGTAAGACCTTACCTGCGCCTGCAACCCGAGGCATATCTTCATGAATGCGATTCTTAGCCAAAACTAATCCAGTAACCAAGCGTGTATCATCTATACTACCACCGGATTGTGGTAATATTTTCACTCGCGTAGGGTCGGCCACAATGCCACTTTCCGATTCCACTTGAATCACTTCTGCTGCCTCAACAGCAAGTTTGGCAAGTAACATTTGCATTGAGTGATGACCTTTTCCGGCAAGAGATGTTTGAGTCGCCAGTAATCGGTGTTCTTTACCGGACTCAAGAGCGAATTCTGTAAGGATCTCGAGTGCATGAGTTTCTGCCATTCTAAAACCACGTGCGATAATCGCAGGATGAACATCTTGAGTAACCAAATGCCAAGCATTTTGCAACATTTCTGCAGACATGAGAACGGTTGATGTCGTTCCATCACGAGCGATCTTGTCTTGAACAGATGAGGCATTAATCATCATTCGTGCAACAGGGTGTTCGACTTTTGCAGATTCGAGAACAGTCACGCCATCGTTGGTGACAAGTGTTCTTCCATCATCATCGATCAGCAGTTTATCGAGACCTCGAGGGCCAAGAGTGGAACGAACTGCCCCTGCCAGAGCCATAGCAGCCTGAATGTTGTTCTGTAGAGCACTGCGTCCGGTTGTACGCTCGGTATCCCTGAGAATGGGCGCATCGCTCATAGCACAGCCACCAAACTCTTCGACATAAGGTCAACTATGAGTGGGTTCGCTTCAATCTTCGTCGTCTTCAACGACTTCAAAGTCAGCATCAACCACATCATCGCCACCGACATCAATGTCGCCGTCTTCGGATGAGCCGTCTTGTTCAGCCATTTCAGCTGCGGCTGCTTCGTAGAGTTTCGCAGAAACTGCATGCATGGCTTCTTCGACTTCCTTGACCTTGGCTTGTATTGCCGCGTCGTCGATTTCGTCGATATCAAGAGGCTTACCATCATCATCTTGAACCATCTTTTCCAATTCATCCAAGTGTTGCTTGACTGGGTCGACTTCTGCGTCATCAAGTTTGTCAGCAGATTCATCGAGTGTTCGACGTGTCTGGTAAACAACCTGGTCTGCCATGTTACGAAGTTCCACTTTGCTCTTACGCAATTGGTCTTCCTCTGCAAACTTCTCTGCTTCACTAATCTTGGCTTGTATTTCATCTTCCGAGAGCGAGGTTTGAGATTCGATTTTGACTGATTGTTCTTTGCCGGTACCCATATCTTTCGCACTGACGTCAACGATTCCATTTGCATCGATGTCAAAGGTAACTTCGATTTGTGGAGTGCCTCGAGGAGCTGCTGGGATTCCCATCAAGGTAAATTCCCCGAGGGTCACGTTGTCTTTGGCAAAATTACGCTCACCTTGAAGAACNTGAATCGTAACTGCAGGTTGGTTATCACTTGCAGTCGAATAGATTTCAGAGCGTCGAGCAGGAATGGTCGTGTTTCGTTCGATCATTGTNGTCATGACGCCTCCAAGCGTTTCAATACCGAGCGTCAATGGAGTGACGTCGAGCAGTAAGATATCTGAAACACCTTCATCGCCGGCAATAATTCCTGCTTGAAGAGCCGCACCCATTGCGACTGCTTCATCGGGATTGATNCCTTTGTAAGGGGCTTTTCCTGCCTCTTTTTCCACTGCTTCTTGAACTGCTGGAACACGTGTTGAACCGCCGACTAAAATGACNTTGTCAACATCGCCTTTCTTGACACCAGCATCTTTCATNGCTTGTCGAGTTGGACCCATGGTATTTTCAATTAATTTGGAAATGAGGTCTTCGAATTTCGCACGACTCAAGGTCATGTCCATGTGCTCAGGTTGACCGTCACGCATGGTGATAAAAGGAAGATTAATCTGTGTTTGTTGGGTGCCAGANAGTTCAATCTTTGCCTTTTCAGCGGCTTCCTTGAGACGAGACATGGCTTGGACATCTTTCGACAAATCGATACCGGTATCGCGCTTGAATTCTGCAACCATCCAATCGATGACTTGGTCATCGAAATCATCTCCACCGAGTTTGTTGTTACCAGCGGTTGCTTTGACTTCGATCTGAGGTTGGCCATCGACCTGGTAAATCTCGAGAACGGAAACGTCAAAAGTTCCACCACCCAAATCATACACGAGGATTGTTTGGTCTTCGCCTTTATCGACNCCATACGCGAGAGCTGCTGCGGTTGGTTCGTTGATGATTCGAAGAACTTCAAGTCCTGCAATTCGACCTGCATCCTTTGTGGCAGTTCGTTGTGCATCGGTGAAATAAGCAGGACATGTGATGACTGCTTGTTTGACATCGTGGCCAAGATAAGCCTCAGCATCAGCCTTCAACTTTTGNAGAATGAATGCTGAAATCTCCTGAGGAGTGTAGTCTGTATCGTCAATATTGGTTTTCCAATCTGTGCCCATATGCCGCTTAACTGAGAGCAATGTTCGTTCGGTATTGGTGACTGCTTGTCGCTTAGCAGTGACGCCAATCATTCGCTCACTGCCATCTTTCGCAAAGGCAACAACCGAAGGGGTTGTTCGTGCACCTTCTGCATTCGCAATGACAACGGGCTCACCGTTCTCAATGGTCGCTACACAACTGTTCGTGGTTCCTAAATCAATTCCTATTACCTTACTCATTTTTTCACTTCCGTTTTTCAAAATATTGGGATTCCACCGTCGTCATCCTCGTCTTGGTCATCGCCAAGGTCGATTCGGACATCTGGGGTTTCCGGTGCTTCATCGTCATCATCACCTTCATCCTCATCGCCGTCGTCTNTACGTTCGACNGCTGAGCCTTGGGGCGTGAGTTTGAGAGTGACATCGAGGATGCCGTTGTTGAGAGACCANTCGACGACATCGTCNCATGGATGAGGGAGAGGAACNCGTGCGAGAGGAGAAGTTTGTGTACTTTTCATGATCTCCAACTGTTGACCTCCTCGNATGAGTGAAAGTTCTACTTCTGATGATTCGACGTCTCCTTTGAGTGTGAAATCAATGGTTACTGACATGTTCCAGCCGTCAAGATAAACATCATCNGCAGGCAAGGAGTAGAGTTCATCGCTTGCCTCTTCAATCTCNGGAGTTTCCACTTTGATTGGGTTCGCATCAACCTGAACATCAATTCCCAGGTTCTGCAGGATGTCTTCCATGGACTTGCCTTTCTCAAACATCTTGCCCAGTTGNGANAGGTCNAANTTGAAATTTACGTCGCCTTTCGCTATTTTTTCAGCATCAAGACCAAGATTTTCAAATTGNGCTCGGAACTGNTCCATTAATGCTCGAATTTGTTCTTTTTCAAGGTTCATTCCCATGTTGCGGAACATTTCAGTAATCTGTTCAATTAATTTTTCTTCAAAATCATCTTTCCCAGCCATTCTCTACAACTCCTCGACTACTGAACCATCGGTTACATACTGGCCAGTCAGTTACCCTATATGAAGTTCACGAAATATTCCAAGACTCAATATCGATGCATTGACCAGTGAATCACTATCGGCACGATAGAAGAAATACATGCTTTCAAAAGTCAAAGTGATTACAGTAAGACATGGAGGAAGTCGCTGAAGAGTTTGCTAAAAGTCCAAAACCGCTGGCGGCCCTTTGGAAATATATTGCCGGCTCTACCCTCATTGCTTCGATGTGCTGCCTTCCATCCGTTGTCATGGTCATGCTCGGATTAGCAACCGTTTCGACTGGAGCTGCTCTGTCCGACACATTGTATTGGGGTGAAGATGGATTTGGATGGTTTCGAGGTTCTATGCTTCTCATCGCATTGGTTTGTGTCATAATTGGTTTGGTTGTATTTTTCCGAAATCAAGGAATTTGCAGCCTTGANGAAGTGAAAAGGAATCGCAGAAAAATAGTCAACACCTCGATTCTTGTTTTGAGCATCTCTTATGCCTTGTACTTACTGTTCAATTATGTCATTCTCACAGAACTCGGCATTGCCATTGGCTTACCATGGGAATCCAGTCGTGAAGCTTACATGTTTTGGAAATGATCACACCTTGCCCAAGGTGGTTTTGCATCCAACACCCCACTCTTGTTCTTGCATCGCTTTCTGAGTTGCATCGAGTAAATCGTCTTCTGGAGTTCGAATACGCAAGGGTTGGTCATGCCAAGCAACCGAGATATTAACATCGCTATAAGTCCAATTTTCCAATTGGATTTTTAATTTTTCAATTGAAAGAGTTCGTATTCCTTTTCCAATTGGAATTTCAATATTGCGAGGGTTCATGTGCATGCCCATTTGCATTGATTTTTGGACGGATTCTTTTGAAGTCCACAATTCAATAGCATACGATGGATTTTGACGAAGCCAATCCAATTCTTTCCCTCGTGCCATCATATCAAAGGCATTCTCAGCAATTCCTCTGTCAGCAGGTTCCGCATCAATACCAATCGACCATTGATGCTCAATCAGTGCGACGTAAGCCCAACCTGCCGCATGGCCAATGCTCATCGAAGGAAGGGGCGTATTGAGCCAAACGCCAGGGAGATACGACANCACTGGGGCGCGAAGTTCTGTACGCTTTACCTCAATCTGNTTGGGATTAAGNCCCCATTGCTCGAGTGCTTGAGCTAAGAGCCAACGTCCGGCTAAATGTTCCCGTAATCGCTTTTCTACAGCAAAGGTGGAGACTTCATCCACTGAAGCCAGTGANACTTGCTCTAATTCAAGAGCTACGATNGGACAGCGCAAACACAGAGANCGAACCGGAAGTGGAAAGGGAGGAATGATTTCCTCAATACTCATCAACTCACCTCAGCGCTCAAGCGTGAACGCTTGGTCTTCAGGCACTGGCGCCATGCTCTTGAGACGCAATCCTTTGAGGGCAAGTACCGGTGCATCATCTTCACCAACGATGACAACATCGTGAACTGTGATCCCTGCATCTTCAACGGCTGTACGTAAACTTCGCATTCTCAAAACTTCATTTCGTTCAGGAACTCGAAGCATGGATGACCATTCAATTCCTACAGGTAAGGAAGAGAAACCTTCAGACTCCATAGCCACTAATCCTGCGTTCTGGAATCCAGCCTCAATCAGCATTGGAAGAGACTCCAACAGAACGGCCTCACCGTCACTTTCCAAAGCGAACTGGTCAAGGAGAGGCAATTGATGCCGCATCAATGCTATTCCGTCTGCGCCGGGCATCTGCGCATCTCCAATTCCGCGCAAAACTCCACCATGCGATTGGAAACGTGGTCCGTGGAAGTATCGCCGGTAGATGAACGATGGCAATTCAGATAATTCACCTGAAGCAGGAGTGCCCAGTTGAGGTAATGATTCGACTTCGGATTGTAAAAATGGTCCGAGGTCTTCTCTTCTTTCAACAACACGAACAATGGCTTTGTGATGTTCACGTTCGCCAAATATTTCTCCTTTCGAATTTGACAAGTCAGAGAGTAAACGGCAAGCAATCCAACTCATTTCGCCATCTCCACGAATTAATTCTGAATGAACCCTTAATGTCATTTCACCTTTCAAGAGTTTCACTGGAAGACCAAAGGATACATCTTCAAAACCTGCAAGGCAGGCTGATGGACGCAACAGGAGTGCATTCTCCGCAAACATCTCTAACGCCATGACGCCAGGGTGGTAAGGAACGCCTTCGATGGCATGATCTGTCAGGAAAGGATGCTGGGCTACTGAAAGTGTAGTTTGNGTAGTCAGTGATTGACGTTCATCAACATCGAGTACTTTATCGATAAACGGGAATCGATAGGGGTCTGCAATGATGGCTGCCATTTCTGCTGGAAGGCGAAGGGGTGAATCCCGGAACGCATCGAATGCATCCATTGTTCCGAGGTTTCCGCAACCAAGAACTCGGCGTTTACCGCCCTGCAGCGCTTCTCCAACAAANATTTCTACGCCCTTTTCGACTGAAATCGTATCAATTCCTGCTGCATCAAAGACCGCCTGGAAAGAGCCTCGGGTTGCCATTCCAACATCTCTCCAACCCGTCCAAGCAAGTGCAACAGCACGGCAAGTTCCACTTGCGGTTAAACGAGCCATTTCGGCGTCAAGCACACTGTTCGCTGCGGAATAATCGGTTTGTCCATTATTTCCGAAGCGCCCTGATACGCTGGTGAAACAAGAGGCGAAACGAAGTTCACCACCCGATGCTTCAGCCGCCATTACAAGTGATTGCCATCCATCGATTTTCACACGGATTACTTTGTCAAAGACATTGTAATCCTTTGAAGCAACTAATTTTGAATCCTCAAGACCAGCNCCATGAATAATTCCCGTAATTGGGCGCTCAAACGANGCNCCAAGTGCTTTCATTCCCTCTGAGTCCATGACGTCAACTGAATGATATGAAGCAGTATTTCCGGTTTCTTCAATGGTTTTAATGGTAATGTAAACATCACGACTTCGTGAGAACTTTTGCCAAGCATTGTTCCATTCAACCATTGTCACCTTCCCCGTATCGCTCGCAGAAATTAATTCCTCACGAAGAGATGCCTTTTGCTGATTTAATTGAGCTTCAGACCATTCTACCCAAGATTCTGTTTCCTCCAGCAGTTGGGAGCGCCCNAGAAGGGCAAAATGAGCGCCTGCATTGAGCGAATTGCATGCCACACCAATAACCGATGCTGCCGTAACTCCAGAGCCACCACCTGAAACGATCCAGGTGTCATCCGACTTCAATGGCGTTTGCTCTTCTTCAAGGTCTTCAGCAAAAGCTACGAGTGACCATCGACGACCATCACGGTCCAATCCAACCTCAACTTCACCACCCAATTCAAACAAGTCTGTATCGATGTGTTCTGCAGCCTCTTGTGCATCAAGAATAATCTCTGGATGCAAGTCAAGTGCTCTCATACGAATGTGCTTCTGTTCGAAGTAGTAGGATTTGGTAACACCCGATGCNGCACATTGAACTGAATTAAACCGTTCACCGATATTTCCATGTCGTCCATCCAATGCGGTTATTGAAGCAACAAGTCCATTCTTANGGGACGCAAAGGTTGCATCTAAGCCTTGAAGCAGTGAGAAATAGCCATGTGCAGAAAGAGCAATCTGTGATGACGGTTGNGTATCGTCGTTCCATGTAGCNCCTGCAAGTTTCAATGGAGCCATGTGGACTAAACCGGCCACATTCAATTGTTCGAGGTCTTTACAGACCATCGCAATGTGTTCTGGATTTGCAGGATCAGCACGATATACTGTTCGACCTGCTTCTTCATGACTTGACATGTCTCGGATTTCACTTTCAAANCCAACACGGACTGCACGCATTCCTCTTGCTTCTACGCGTTGGCAAAATGCCTCAGCAATCCCCCAGCCATCATCGGTTACGACAATGGTTCCCTCGAGNGAAAGTAATTCTCCGATACCAGAACATTCCTCGACCTCAACCTGCCATCGTCGGCAATTTTCTTGACGTTGCTCCGGTTGCACGGGAGTATCAACTTGAACCGATGGTGCCGGTACTGGTTCGGAAGGANCGATTGCGGGTTCACTTGTTGTACCCCCTTTCATGCGAACAATGTAAGCAGTAAAATGATTCAATGTTGGATGGTCAGAAAGAACGAATTCCTCATCGACAGGAAGTTGGAAGATGTCGCGGACATCTGCCATGATTTCAGCTTGCTTCACCGTATCGATTCCTAATTCACCTTCGAGGTCTTGGTCCAATTCAATGAAATCATCCGGATAGCCAGTATGACGTACGACAACTTCAATCAATTGTTTCTGAATTTCAGAATCTGTTCCCANNGGNNTNGGNGNNGANACGGNNNCNGNAGTNGNNTNGCGTCGCTGTGGAACTGAACGAGACGGTTGAGGTNCGGAAGAGGGGGGCGCTGCTCCTCCTTTCATACGTTGAATATAGCCAATCATGTGATTGAGTGTTGGATAATCCGATAGGACAAACTCTTCATCTAAAGGCAAAGAGAATCGTTCACGGATGTCTGCCATGATTTCAGCTTGCTTCACAGTATCAATTCCTAATTCGCCTTCTAAGTCTTGATCCAATTCAATGAAATCACTTGGATATCCTGTATGTTGGACGACGACATCAACAACAATTGACGTCAAATCTGAGTCTTCAACAACCTGGGGGGCTGGAGCTTCGGATTTTGGCAGAGGCTGAGACGGTTCAGGAGTCGAAACTGGCAGAGGCTGAACGGTGCTGCTGTAACCTTTCATTGATTGAATATAACCAATCATGTGATTCAAAGTAGGATAATCCGAGAGAACAAATTCTTCATCTAAAGGAAGTGAGAACTGTTCTCGTATGTCAGCCATAATTTCGGCTTGTTTGACCGTATCGATTCCTAATTCCCCTTCAAGGTCTTGGTCCAACTCAACAAAGTCAGCGGGATAACCTGTATGGTTGACGACAACCTCAATGACAGTTTTTGTCAATTGGTCTGCATCAACCTGTATCGATGGTTTCGATTCGGACTTTGAAGGCGTGCTTACTTCAACGACCGCTTCAACAACTGGTGCAACAAGAGTAGGAGCGCTCAATGCCGCCACTGGAGCGTCACTTCCAGTCATTTGTTGGATGTAACCAATCATGTGATTGAGTGTTGGATAATCAGAAAGGACAAANTCTTCATCCAATGGAAGAGAGAATCTATCACGGATGTCAGCCATGATTTCAGCTTGCTTCACGGTATCAATTCCTAATTCTCCTTCAAGGTCTTGATCTAACTCTACAAAGTCGGCTGGATAACCTGTGTGATTTACGACTACCTCGATTACCGTAGTGGTGAGGTCTGAATCGTTCACAGGTGCAGGAGGAGGAACTGGTTTGTCTTCGATAACAGGCTCCGGAACCGTTGGTGGTGCCACTGAGACCGGTTCAGCAACAGTGGCNTTGTTCGAAGGCATGCCTTCCCATTGAGAAGTAATACTCCATGCCTCGCCTTGAACACCGCCGTGAAGGTTCTCATCTCCGTCGACGTATGCGACTAATTTATTGTCGAGAATTCGAAGAACGACATCATCACTCTTTGCGAGATTACGCGCCCATGCNAGGAATCGCTGTCCGTCTATTCGCTCGCCAACAACGGGCCATTTTCGNACTAATGAAAGCGCTATTTGTGAGCCGAAACCTGCAGCGAAGCGTAAACCGTATTGGATATTTGAATAGTCGCCACCCTTTGAAAGATTCAGATTTCCAAGTTCAGGGTCGACTTCTTTATGATTCGCAATTGGAGGTATCCTCCCTGTTTTCATACCGTGGAACATGCTAGCATCTTCAATGCCCACTCCCATTGGATGGCCTGTGAATCCCTTCGTGTTGGCAATAACCAAACTGTCGGTGCTTTTACCAAAAGTTTCGCGTAAAGCGCGAACTTCAGATTGTGCAGAACCGCCACGAGCAGGCGTGTATGTCTCATGAGAAAAGAAAGCCGTATCGGGCGCGATTTCATGCCGATCAAGGCCCCATTGGTTCTCCATTGANCCAATAAACGAGTTGACCGTTTGTGCGACGTGTTCGACATCGAGACGAGTGCCGTGGAAGGCGGAGTTCGCAGTATGCGTTCCAAGAAGTTCTGCAATCGGTTGGACACCACGCTGCTTTGCTTCAGAGTGACGCTCTACAACAAATGCNGCGGCNCCCATGCCGAGTACTAACCCATTACGGCGGCGGTCGAAAGGTAACGCTGCTTCTTCGACGACATTCCCTGTNGCAGCTGCTCCAGAGGCGGCAAAACCGCCTCCAATCCATTCCCACAAATCATCGCCAGTGACATCATCCGATGAGAGGATGACCACTCGGTCGACACGATCACTGTTCAACCAATCTTCTGCGACACCAAAGGCAGCAGTTGCCGAAGCACATGCCAGATTGATGGTCGTATTAGGACCACGGATACCGGTATATTGAGCGAATTGGGAGTGACCCATATTGAGCGTTTGGAATAAGTATCGTCGATCAAAACGACCTTCACCGTCGTCACCGTTCGATTTCGCATGCTTCATGGCCATCTGAAGGCCTGGGAAACAGGAGGCGAAAACAATTCCAGTTCGTTCTCTATGATGTTGGGGCACTTGCCAGTTGCGAATCAAACGTAAACCGCCTTTTCCAATTTGTTCGACCGGAGTCAAAGGAATGGCGGCATCTCGAAGGGCGAGAAGACCTGCTGCAACAGCAAGTTGAGTTGTGATATCCCACGCTGCGACTACTTTCGCATCAATTCCAAATTCTTCTGAAATATCAAAGGCAGCCTTTACTCCTGCAAGTTGAGGAATATCTCCAAATTCGGTTGCTTGCTCCATGTTAACAGAGCCGTCACGTCCTTTGATTAAGCGAACAATGTTTTTGTCAAGGAGGCGTTGCTTGTATTGGTCGCTCACTTCTGAAAGGCATGTTTCACCACGAACGAGCCGTTCAAATGTATCATCATCGAAGACCCTTTCCCCACCTGGTAAACCAAGTGAAACGCCAGTGATGACATAAGGGTCTGAACGGCGACGGTCAGTATGGTCATTTGTAGCCTGTTGAACTGGAGATGAAGCAGCAGATGTTTTTGCTTGCATCATTGATGACTGTGGAGCCCAAGTCGATGGAATTGAAGTGACCATTCGTGCCAAATCAGCGGCCGTCTCAATTGCGGAGATAGCGACAGAAGAATCGGTTTCAGCCTCACTCTGTAGAGTTTGAATAACGCTTGAAACTTGAGCATCACTCATACCTAAACCAAGACGAAGGTTAACCATTCCATGGCAAAAACTTGCTGGATAACCACAAACTGCGGCAAGGCGGTCTCCGATATATCCGTCCTTGGCTTTCGCAGCCGCTTTTTCTGGGTCTGCAGCCTTGCGAACTCTCGGCTGGGCGGTTGTTTGTTGAACTGCAACGGTGGAACCTCCTCGTGTTGGAAGCGGACGTGAACGAGTTCGTAAATCATCTAATTGAGCGGTTGAAGGCACTTCTGAAGCGACTTGATATGCCTCAATTGGACCTGCACGGAAAGATTCGGTGAGAACAGGAGATTGGTCAGATGGCCACTGCGGTTGACGTCCCGCTAATGCGAGCGTACCTAAAGCACTGAGGAACGTTGCAATACCACCTTGTTTCGGATGGTTTGACATAATCGGCAGATGTGGTTGACCTTCCAAGATTTGAACAGCGAACATTGTCAAGGCCCGTTTTGGACCAACTTCAATGAAGGCTCGAGCGCCTGCACTATACATGGTCTGGATTTGGGTCGTCCATTCAACTGCAGAAGCCATTTGAGGAGCTAATTTACTCAAGATTCCTGTTTTCGAATCCTCCCCCTCCATGGGGTAGAAAGTTCCATCGACATTGGCGGTGATTGGGATAGATGGCCATCGGATTTCAAGTCCTTCGAGGAAACGTCGGAGCGGTTCATTTGCTGGAGCGACAATGCGAGAATGGAAGGCATGCGATGTCGCGAGGGGGACGCACTGGAAACCTTTCTCTTCAAACACTGCCATGGCTTGCTTAACGGGTTCAGTCTCTCCAGCAACAACGGTCATTTTAGGTGAGTTTTTATTGGCTGCAATGACATAACCCTCTATCGATTCAAGGACTGAAGCGACCTCATCATAGGGCGCCATCACACTTGCCATCAATCCTTTATCATCGATGACAACTGAACCCATTTCAGTACCACGAGCGGCAGAAGCACGTAAAGCACCATCCATGTCTAAAATACCTGCTGACATCAATGCAGCATATTCGCCTAAGGAGTGGCCTGCAACCATATCGGGCATCTGCCCATGATCGTTCAATGCCCGCTCTATTGCCAAATCAGCAGTGAGCATTGCCGGTTGTGTGTATTCCGTCTGTTTGAGTTTGTGCTCCGCTTCAATTCGTTCCTCTTTTGAGAGGTTTGAACGAAGAACAAAGCTTGACAAACTTTCCCCATCAAGTACTTCGACCATTGTTTCATCGGCTTGAGTCCAGACTTTTTGTACGGCGCTGTAACGCTGATAGAGGTCATATGTCATACCAACATATTGGCTGCCTTGACCGGGATACATGTGCGCAACCTTGGCTTTCGGATGCAGTGCAGGATCATTGGTCAACAAGATGCCTTGTGCTTGTAAAAAGCCCCACTTTTCAGGGTCACTCATCGCTTTTGCAGCGAGTTCTGTCCGCTTGTGGAATTCACCCCATGAAGTTGCTACGATACACATGCGGAAGGCTTCAGACGAATCGTATTCTGAAGAAGCCGCATTCAATGCGGAAGATAGTCGCAAACCACGAGGGTCCTCATCGAAATGAGTACCAGCAAAATCTATCTTTTCGAGTTTCGAATGCAGAGATGATAAATCTGTGGCAGAGAGTAAGAGGATTCCCCCTTCAATGGCTTTCATTTCTTCATGCGTTAACGAGGGTTTGGCCGATGAATCGAGGACAGATATGGCATCGGATGAAGGCGAAGTGGTTGATTCTGTCTCTGCATAGGCATCCCATCTTTGATCCCAATTTTGAGCTAATTCAGCGTGGAAATCTGGTTCGTACCCTTCCAAAGCCACGTGATAGTTTGTACCACCAAAGCCGAATGCTGAGACGCCTGCTCGACGAGGGTTTGCGGTCGGACGAGGCCATTCTCGTGCTTGAGTAGGAACAAAAAATGGATTACTCTTCCAATCAACAGTTGGGTTCGGGGTAGTGAACCCTGCAGAGGGAGGAATGGTTCGGTGATGGAGAGACATGACGGCTTTGATGAGTCCTGCAATACCTGCTGCTGCCTTCAAATGCCCGACTTGAGATTTAATTGAACCAACAGCAACATGTTCGCCTGCCGGTTTTCCGTCCCAGAGCAAGGACAGTGTCCCGAGTTCGGTCGCATCTCCAACCTTCGTCGAAGTTCCATGTGCCTCAATGAGTTCGACGGTCGTTGCTTCGTATCCTGCTTGAGAATAAGCACGTGCAATCGCTTGGATTTGACCACGCTGACTCGGTGCAGTGATGCCTTTTCCTCGTCCGTCTGATGAACCACCAACACCACGAATTACCGCATGAATTTCATCACCATCTTGGATTGCATCCGAAAGACGTTTGAGAACAAAAGCACCTGCTCCTTCACCCATGACAAAGCCGTTGGCTCCAGCATCAAACGGCGTAGAATGTGTTGCAGATAGCGCTCCAATGGCGCTAAACTTCGCAAAGGTGGGAGCATCCATACTTCGGTCCGTAGCACCTGCAATCATGACATCGACTTGTCGCATTTGCAGAAGCCTACACGCATCCATCAAAGTCGCTAATGATGATGCGCAGGCAGCATCCATTGCGAAGTTCGGCCCCTGCAAATCAAGTAAATTTGAGACGCGTCCAGCAACCACATTCGCCAACTCACCAGGCATCGTGTCTTCATTTACTCGAGGTGCACCTTCGATAATCGACTCCATGAATGCAGCACTGTTTTCCTCCGGCATCCCTTGAGACTTGGCCAATTCTTTGGTGTGATTCGAATAAATTCGAATGTTGGAGAGATTACGATTTTCACCACCAAGGGCATTGGCAAAAGCAACACCTGTACGCAAACGGTCAATATCTTTGGAATCTCCATCATACCCTGCTTGTTCAATTGCCGCAGCAGCTACAGAAACGGCCCATTGTTGAGCAAGATCGATTTGAGTTAATGTTCCCGGGGGTTGCTTCCAACGTCGCCAATCAAATTCATAGCCTTCGACGACCGCACCAATTCGAGCATAAGTAAATCCTTCTTCGATATTACCGGGGCCACCTTCTCTGAAAAAATGGTCGACAGGCCCAATCCAGCGATGTTCTGGAATCGTCCGAATACTGACTTTGGCATCCAAAATATTCTGCCAAAAAGTCTCGATATCTGGAGCATCTGGCATGAGAGCAGATACGCCGATAATGGCTATCGGTTCAAACGGACCTTGTTCAAGTCCTTGGACTTCTTTCCCATTACCGTCTTTCACCATATATTCACCTCATTCATTCATGATGCTCTGAGGCACCATCGTAATCGAATAACCACCATCAACATAGATACATTGGCCTGTCACGCCACTTGAAAGCGAACTTGCAAGCCATAATGCTGTTCCTGCAACATCTTCCTGGCTGACGTTTCTTCGAAGTGGAGAGTTCGCTTCTACATGGTCGAGAATATTGTCAAAACCTGGCACACCGCTTGCAGCAATGGTCCGGATAGGACCAGAGGAGATTGCATTGATTCGATGGCCTTCAGGGCCAAGATGGCACGCCAGTTCTCGTGTCCAGCATTCAAGAGCGGCTTTGGCCATCGACATGATTCCATAATTCGGAACAAACCGATTTGCTGCCGCATACGTAAGTGTAATCGTCGAAGAGCCTGGGTTGAGATAAGGCAATGCATGTTTCAAGCACCGTTGCAGAGAATTCGCTGAAATCGTCATAGCGGTATTGATGTCGCTGTCTTCAACAAAAAGTATTGGCCGGTCGAAACAAGCACGAGGTGCGAAACCAATAGCATGAACCAGAATGTCTGCTTTCTTACCAGGGTGTTCTTTCTCAAATGCTTCAAAAAATTCTCTGGTCGTGGCGTCTTCTTCTACATCAAGAGGATAGAACCCCCCAATTTGAGGCAACTTGTCTTTCAATTGGAATATTCGACTCATGAAACGCTTCTGGTAGCCGAGGTAAAGTGTCACTCCAGCTGCGGCCAATTGCTCGCAAATTGCCCATGCAATCGAATCCTCACTGGCGACTCCGAATACGAAGGCTGTCTTTCCTTGTAATTTGAGCATAAAAGCACCTACCCAATGGGTAGGTGTTGGCCGTAACACTCAACCTATGACTGTTGCCTCTGTTGGAAGGAAGAAAACAGTGGTTCAGCGACCCTCTTTTGAAAGCCGAGGAGGTTACAAATCATCGAATAAATCATCAAATTCATCAGCCGACGATGGTTCTTGGTCCAAATCAGAAAAGAAATCATCAAAATCTTCACCACCTGAGACTTCGCTAGGCTCATCGGGTAGAATGATTGGTTGAGTCACCTGAGGAACATCGTTGGTTTTTGGTTTTCTTTTGGTAACAACTCGAATGAAAACTACGATTAAAAGTATGACAAGAATCGAGCCGCCAGCAATAGAAACATACAGTAGAGTATCATCAGAACTCAATGAATCTAAGCCATCGATTCCACCTGAACTGCTGGCTGCTTTGATGTCGAGTTGGATGTTTATTTCACTGAATTCAGCAGAATCGTCATCTCCACTTTGGGCACGAATGAGCAGAGGCATGCGGAGGTCGGAACTGACATCAGAAGGTGCTCGAATAGAGAGTGTCTTGACTCCCGAAGTTCCTTGATAGGGTACATTTTCGCTCACATAGGTTCCACCAGGAAAAGTGAAACCTGCGGCTTCAAGGTCAGCAGCGTTTGCAAAGACAACCTCGAGTTTATCATCCGCATTACCTTTGTTCGTCACTTGAAAACTAAACTCAACTTCGCTGCTGAGTTCCATATACCGTGTGGTCACATCGGAAAGTAACAATTCAACCATTCCGTAACTTTCAATATTCAAATCTCCAATGTGAGATGTATTCACAACCCAAGGGCCATCTGGCAACTGCCCATACGGGAGATTATTCCATGACTCGACTTTGGCTTCAATCTCAAAGGAATATTGAATTGTTGCAGGTATCTTGGTTTGCCCGATGAAAAGAATCTCAAAGGTATCTTCCTCTCCAGCAGCGAGGGTAAAGGAATCTTCACTCAAGGTCATTTCGACTAAGACGCCATCCCATTCTAATGTGGTAATACTGATCTCTTCACTCGCTGAGGTAGGATTAGTCACAGTACAAACCAATGTAGCCTCGGCATCCGAAGTTGGGTGGACGTCCATAACGGGGTCAGAACCGCAATTCAACTCAACTGCAGGGAGTGGCGAGTCCTGCGCTGAGGCAGGAAGAATCATGCATGGAGCAAGAAAGAGACTTAGAACAAGTCCGAGAATCAATGACTTCCGCATACTTGCCACAGTGACCGGTATGTGCTTTCACACATGAAGGTGATGGATATTTGGTAGGTGAAACCTTGAGTCGCATCAAGAAATACTGGGCCCATACAATTCTTCTGCAAGTTCTTGATGAGCCTTCCAAAGGTATTTTTCATCCAAACCTGCATCAAGTAATTGCTTGGTTCGCTTCGGAACTGTTTTTGGACCCAAAACTGCACCTGGTCGACGTAAATCATCCATATAATCGGTCTCTAAAAAGAAACCATGAGAACATGAGTTGACTGTCGCCATCAATTCCTCGATGGCTCCTTTTCCAATGAGGACACTCGGAGTGACGCCCTGAGTCACGTGTTGAGAGATATTAGCAGGAGCATAATGTCGGACAAGGCGATTCGCGGCTAATCCCGCCTTTTGTGCCATTGAAGCCATATCACGATAGGTCGTTTCAAGTTCACCTTCAACATGTAATTGTAAGGCAACGCCTTCTTGTTGGGCTAAGTGCATTGTTTCCAAAAGCAGTGTATTGGATAATTCCCAAATGCGTTCGCTTACCGGCCAGTGCGGCCTTCCAACCTCCCCAAGTGCGTGGGCTTTTCCCTCGTGAATGAAATCCATTGCGGTAGAAATACTGTGATGGTAGTTCTCTACAGCACGTTCTGCTCCTTGTTCTCCTGATTCTTCAATCCAAGCGGCGAATTGATGAGCAAAAGCTGCGGGGTGGGGGCCAAGAACAACACGAACACCAAGACCAACATTTTTGCGAACTTCTTCAGCCATTTTCACAGTATCTGCGTAGGATTCAGTATGGCCTTCTTTGGTCGTGGGTGGGGATGAGAAATCGGGACAATGGACCAATACAATATCAGTGCCGCCAACGTTTTTGAAATCATGAGCGGCTTCGAGGAAGCGGCCATTACGATTCAAATGAAAGTGGTTATCGAGAATCGGCCCGGACCATTCGACATCATCTTTCATAGCGACCCTCGATGATTGCTGGAGTTCATGCGATTTCAACACATGGGGGAAAAAGGAACAAGAAAGAGCATTTGGAGTCTAGATGAAGAGATTATCATCTTTTAATTGAGTTCTCCAATAGACAGCAGCCATTGCAACAATGTTTTGATGACGAGCATTCGGAACAATGCATCGTCCATTCGGCCAAACATGTAAGGTGAGATTATGACGTGAATCTTCAATGATGCTGCATCCAAGACGCTCATCATACACTGCGCTTCCTGCACGATACGAACCGGATAATTGAGTGATGTTTATTGATTGACCAAAGTCAAAAGAGGCTACTACAGGCCCGAGTTCTGTTTCAAGACCCGTATCACTTAGACCTAATCTAAGCATTAATTCCTTTGCAGCGGCTCGAGCAGCTTCAACACGGTGAGTTCCATGAACAGTGATTCGGCCTTCCGAATCAATGACCAAGGTAGCACGTGGTTTGTCAAGGACTTTGATAACCACGCCACTGGTTTCTTGACCGCCCAGTTGAGAAATGACTGCCTGTTTGTCAATAGGGGCAGGAGGAGTGAAGCGAACCAGGTGATTTTCAATTCGAACTTCGATGGCTGTTGCAGACATACTCATTCCTCCTCTAAAGTATCGGGTGACGTGGTGTTTAAACTAATCTTCTCTTGTTTGGGAAGAGTGTTCAATGCCTCAAGTATATCATTTCGATGAGGTAAGTAGAGCGGCAAAAGTAAGACTGCATCTGCCCCAAAGTGTTCTCGAAGAGTAGCCAGTGCCCCACGTAATCGTTCTGCGTAACGCTGATTGCGAGATTGGCAGACTTCGGGGCCAACTAACCATTCGCTCAAATCCCACCAAGTGGCAGAGAGGACTGCTGCAGAACCGAAGTTACTGGAAACGCCCTTAGGAGGCTTTTGTGCATCAAAAATATTCTTTTTCACGCGTTTTCTCCATTTCCCGCCAATAGAAACCATTCCAAGCAATTTTTTCCAGTGAGAGGCTGCTTTAGCTTCTCGAGTTAAGTGCTTATTCCATTCTTCATCATCAGCGGTAGGTTCAATGAAGAACACAGGGCGTTCATGGCGGACCGCATTTCGGTGTAATCGGCGAGGTTCAGGGTCGGGGAATCGACCACTTGTCACTTCCTCGACCATAGAAACTTCATCCAAAAAAATTCCAAAAGCTCCGCCTGAGATCATACCGTGTGAAAGATTGATTCCTGGAGATTCCGCTTCATCTTTTTCTTCTTGAAGCCATAAATCAACGACATCTGGTGATTCGAGCAACGCTAGACCATTCCAAGATTCACGAGGCCGCATCAAACGAGGGTAAACGATGGTAGGCAAAACCCCATGAAGCAAAATCCGGCCACCTTCTGGGTCTTCCCAGACTTGGTCGGCCCAATCGAGTCGAGCGGGCACACGCTTCACGCTCACTGGCTGTTAACCCAATCTTGTAGCGCTTCAATACTCCACCCTTGGTCAAAGTAACCTTGGATTTCATCTTGAGTCCATTGAGGGAACGTTTCCATAGCCCGTGCCATTTCTGGCGAGACATTCGCTGCAGGTGCTGCTTGAGGTGGCCCGGAAAGTGGCTTCGATTGACCTGGTAACTCTGCATATGCTTTGGTGTCTTCATCTTCATAGTCTTCAAACATATCACCGTCATTTCCACGTCGAATCAAAACAAAGACCAACGTACCCAAAACGGCCACTGCGATTCCAAGTATAGCGAGAATCAAGAATAACCCACTTGAATCTGAGGACTGACTCTCTACCTTAACATTGAACTTTTCACCAAGGTTTGAACCATTATACAGTATATCGTTCGTGGCGTCATCTGAAATGAGGTAATACATTCCAGTGGTCGCTAAATCAAATTGCTGAAGCGTAACAGTAATCCAAGCGGATTGGCCAACAGGAATTTCACCGGTCGAAACATTGCCTTCAAACACAGGAACGCCTTCATTGATGACCGAGCGAATGTTGAGAACTGTTGAACCATCCATTGTACCGTCATTCAGAACTTTGATTTCCAAATCCATGTCTTGGCCGACTTCAGGTTTTGCAGGTCGCATTACGACATCTGTAATTGCAAAGGAAGCTTCTTCGAAAATCAATTCATACGTCGATTTATGTTCTGCAGTAGTGCCAGGAATTGGTTGAGCAGGACTGCCGCCATCAAGGGCTTGAGAGCCCGCAGAGTCTGTAGCGACAAGCCAGAAGACAATATCAGTACCCGTGATTTGGGCTGCTTGAGGTTCGGACTGACCTTCAGTAATCGGCCACAGGTCTATACATTCTGCAGATGCGAAGTACGAAGTACCACTGGGTGTAATTGTGAGTTCCTGAGACTGTGGTTCAGGTCCAAACGTATTTCGATAGACTGCCCAAATATCTGTGTCTGGATTCGGCCCGTTGTAGAAACTCCATGCAACTGAAACATCGCCTTGGAACAAGGCTTGTTGTTCACGAATAATGACTTCAACGTCAACGCAATGGTATGACGATGTAGGAATGAAATTCGCAAGCGTTTCTTCGTTTGAATCCTTAACCGTCCAAGAATCGAGAACAACAACAGGCTGGGTTCCATCGACCTTCAAATTGAAACTTTGACACCCATACGATGCTCCTGATGCACAGATAGCAGATGTTGTATCGACCGCACCGAATGGTAATCCTTCAATGCCATTCCCACACTCGCCGTTTGATCCACCGGCTCCACCGGTTGCATCATAAGGGCACAAACGGAAGGTGTAAGTGTAATCATTCGTATTAATAGGAACGGTGATGTTGATATCAAACACTCCACCGGTAAAGGTGTGGTAAGTGACTTCTCCAGGATACGCAAAATATCCTTTTGCACCATCAGGGTCAGCATTTTGCCGAGTGAGTTCAAGTGTCAATTCAATTTCGGGAGTAATGTAAACTTCATTCAGGATTCCATCCAGATAAGCATACTGACCTTGGAATGAAACAATGTCTCCTGGATAAACAAATCCGCTTCTTACATCTTCGGTCAACCCAGGTGTTTCCATGAGGTCAGTGAAAATTGGTGTAATCATTTGGTTATTGACCGTATCTGCACGATAATCAAGTTGGATGCCGTCGCTGTAGTGCCAGTCTTGAATGTGACGTCCAGGAGCAGGTAGCATTCTGTATCGTGGATTATCAAGGTCTTGCATATACAAGACTGGATTGTTGAGTGAAGTTGTAGCGCCAGGCAGACCCCAAGTCATGCGTATTGGCAAATCCAAGTAGAAATCTGATTCAAACGGATCAATGAGAACATTTCCGCTCATTCGAAGCACCTGTGGCCCCTTGAAATCACCATCTTCAGGAATGATTTCGATGTAAGGACTGTTGGTCCACGCAGTTTCGTTTCTTGGATAATAATAGACGGTCATGTCATCTCGGTCATCAGCTAAATCAATGCGGAAATAGTCGATGTCTCGCCATCCATTGTCATCGTTTGCTTCGACAATAAGGTGGTATACGTTTCCAGCATACATTGTGTGGTTCCATTTTCCGTTGTATTGTTGTTGATTGGATTTCAAGAATCGATTATCTTGAGAGTCATCGATGAAGAAATTACGAACGACTGGAGATTTCGAGTTCATTGAAACATAGGTGAAATAATCATTTTCAAATCCAGGTGCTCCGCCGTTAATCGGGTTTCCTGCCTTGTCGTATCCTTCAATCCAAACGCTAACCTTCCCAACAGGGTCTTGACCAACGTTTGCATTGTCATTAAAGGATGCGGTATAATTTGCATATGGTGCAGCACCGTCGCTGTAAGCAGTGACTGTGATGTATTCGTCTGCTTCAGGTTGACCGTTGGAATTCGTATCATGGTCGTATTGAACCCAAACCTTCAGGTCGAGTTCTTCAGGAGGGTTTGGCAAATCACTGGCATTGATTCGAACCGATTGATCACCAGTAGAGGTCGGGTTCGATGAAGGAACAACCCATGTATCGTCAACCATAACACGCCAGTTACTGTCAAGAGATGGGTCAACTTGTCCATTCAGAATTCGAACGCTCATCAAATTCGGGTCAAGTGTGTCGATTGAAAGATTGAACGGAATACCACACGAACTGTCAGGGCGGTATTCAGCAGCAGGACACAAGGTGTCGCCACCTTCATAGCCATCAAGACGGAATCTGTAGGTGTCTTGACCTGCGGCCATTCCAAGGTCAATGTCCCAATTGAAATCTCCGTTAGGAGTACCGGATTGGTTCGCTACTTGGTTCCATTCAATGGTGATATTTCCACCGGTGTTGTTGATGCTCTTTTGTTCAAGGACCATGAAATAACCACTTGGGTTTGGCGAGATAGACAAATCTTGAAGTCGAACTGAACCAACAACATTGACAGTCTGGCCAGAGGTTCCGTCATCAAGGTCTTGAACAATACCAATATTGTTGAGTACTTGGAACGATGTGATGACTGCATCGTTTTCTACAGCATTACCACCAGCAGGTGCAAGAAGAGTTGCATCGGGTAGACCATTGACGCCATTGGATGCAATTAATCCGGAATAGATACGTACTTCATCGGTATCTTCCCAGTTTGAGTTGACAATAAAGCGCCATGTGATTTGCTCTCCATCGCTGATAGGTGAAACGCTTGATGATTCAAGCGAAATGAGGTCCAAAGGATCTGAGGATTCAGAGAAGAGGCCTCCGATAGAGCTGAGCACCACATCTCCAGTCTTCGATTCAAAAGTCAATGTTGCTTCTGACAAACTTGCTCCAGTAAGCGAACTAACAGCATGAGTGGTGACAATTTCATAGATTCCACCGTTTGGATACAATCCAATTGGATTTCCGACCAAACTAATCGAGTTATCATATCCACTTGAAGTGGACACTTGGAGATTCGAAAGATGAACTCCGCCTCCAAGAGAGCCAGATATCTTCATTTTAACTTCTGCAGTTGAACCGCCATCCCACAATGCAATACCCTTGTTGAGTTCACGGTCCAATCCATCGCTGCTACCGAGCGAGTTGGTATAGTTGTACACGATATCGAGGTCGCGAACGACCATTTGAGCGCCAGTAGAGGCGTTTGATGAAGTCGCCTTCATTCTGAACGTTTGCCATTCATTTCCATAAGCATCGTAATGACTGGTAGGAACCAAGGCGTTTGAAAGAAGAGAATTGAGAGGGTCTTTCAAATCCATCGATTCGCTAAGTAATTCTGGGAAAAGAAGCGTACTGTTTTCGACTGAGCCAAGAATTACCTCTTGAGTACCTGACAAGAGTGAAAGGTCGAATCCTTCAACAGGATCACTGGTCGAGTGAATTCCAACTTGGTCAAGTGCGA
This sequence comes from Euryarchaeota archaeon TMED99, assembly GCA_002170315.2. Taxonomy (GTDB): domain Archaea; phylum Thermoplasmatota; class Poseidoniia; order Poseidoniales; family Poseidoniaceae; genus MGIIa-L1. Next base: position 60,882 of record NHFA02000025.1, on the reverse strand, counting down.
AATCAACAGAGGTTACTTCTGCACCCTTCGGTAACATAAACATGGCACCTTCTGCCACACCACTGCTATCAATGGTAAGAGTAGAAGAAGCCTGACCGTAGTTAATTCCATCAATCTTGCTTTGTAAGAAAGTTGTTTGTCGGCCAAATCCTCCGAATGCTGGCTCTTCAAAGCCCCAATCAGCTTGACCGTCTGCAGCGACGTCGAGTTGGACGTGTTCTGTGTGATGGCCAAACGTCAAATCGAACCAAATTCCACCAACATTACACGGATTTTGATAGGATAAGAGAGAGGTAAAACCAAACAAAGGCTCAGGAAGAATATATTCAGTTCCGCTCTCAATTTCGATCAAACCTTCACCGCCATATCCGATGATTGAGAGGTCGGGGACTTCAGAACAGTCGTCCTGAATCATTGGCGTGATTCGGGTAATTGGGCGATCGAAATTACTTCGTTCGAGAACCGGAGAATAGGTTGTATCAGTGACCAAAGGAGTGTACATCATCGGTTGACCATTACCTGGAGTTTCCCATACACCGTCAACAATGTCCATCATCATTCCAGTTGTTTGATTAAATCCTGTTCCGACCCGAGTACCTATACTAAATCCGTGGAACACTGGAGAGGAGAGCCGGCTCGGCCCAGAATCAAAGGTCAATTTGAAGTCTATTGAAGGGTGGTCTGTTGAACTAATGTCCCACAACTCAATGATTTTACCTTGGAGATTGGTCATGGTTTTGCCGTTACGGTCAACAATGACTTGTCCGGTTGCGGAATCAAGAACTTCGACTGAGATCGTAGCGGAACTGGTTGTTTCAGATTCGAGAGTGACAATTCCAAAGCCATTGGGCTGGTTCTCACCACTTGAAGCGGAAGGAAGGAAACCATTGATTGACATGTCTGCTGATTGAGGCAACGGGTCGCCAACTCGGAAATTATCGATATACCAACCGGCTTTTCCACCATCGGTTCCACCAATGTTATTGTCTTCCATGATAAAGCGGAATTGGACATATTGGCCAACATATTGAATCAAATCGATAGCGATATTTGCCCATCCTGTTGGATTTGAAACAGAAGTAGATGAACCTGCTAAACCATAATCGCCTTGAGCAAGTCCTTGGCATCGTGCATCAATTTGTCCAGCACCTGTTGAACCGCTTCCACGAGCATAGTATCCGTTTCCATAACCAACACCAGATGAATTGGAGAGGTCAATGTCAATAGGAGCAAAACCCGCTGGGTCATTGTCAACAAAATCATCATTGAATGAGGAGCGTATCTCCATGTATGCGCAGTCACGGTAGTAAACAGGTGGGTTTGTTCCTTGGCCAGTCTGCATGTCAAGATCGTGCCATGAGTCGAAGAAAGCCATGTGGTTCTTCAATGAAGAATCAACAAATATTGAAGCTGAAGTCATGCGGTAGGTAATACCATTTTGTCCTGCCCATTCGTTGGAATAATCATCATCAGTCAATCCCGTACCCCAGCAATAGTCGCCACTTGAACAGTCTGGAATATTTGAGTTCGGAGGTACAGTGGTCGCATCAATTGGTCCGTGATCCCATCCAAATTGATTTTGTGCAAAAGCACGATGGTCAAGGAAACCTGCCGAAGTTTCTTCAAAATCAGTGAGGAAACCTTCAGCCTTCAACTTGACCGGAACGGCGTTCGAGCCTTCTTCATAAATGAAATGTGAAGCGTTCGAAAATTTGGTGAGTTGGTTGTTAAACATCGGATTCCAAACACGTGGCATTGTTTCGATATCGACACGGGTATGAGCGCTGTGTTCGACCATGCTGGTGGAAATATCCATTGAAGCACTGGTCACTGTTTCAGAAGCAGGGAGGTCAATCGTTCCTGAATTAACGTCGACAAAAGCAGTACCATCACGCAATTCGATATCAGTCGTTGAGTTTCCGTTTCCAAATGTAGTCACGTTTGCAGCAGCTGCGAATGGTGCTAATACCATCAAGAAAACGAGAAATAATGGGGTTTTCAATTGTCTGTTGTTTTGGGTCATGGGCTCACCTACCCTCACTCCCAAGATTCCTTCACCTATAATCGCAACGGACATTTGGCCAAGAACCCCCTCCTACGGAGGGGTTTAAGAAAAAGCAAGAGTTTAGAGTTCAACAACTCGTCTTTGATGCCAAGCATCTTGTGTGATTTGCTCTAAACCACCCAGTCGGTTTTCACTTTTTTCAAGCCATTCTAAATTCGCTATTGTCGTTGGCAAGGATGGTCCAAGAGCATCGCAGACCTCTGGCCCGATACTCGTTTCTAAGGTACCCAATGCTTGAGCAATATGAATAATAGAAGTTTTATCCAAACCTAATAACGGCCTCAACATTTGCATTGAAGTAACCATTTCAACCGCTCCGAGATTCCCAAGTGTTTGAGATGAAACCTGACCGAGATTTTCACCTGTGAGAAGATGCGTGGCTCCAACTTCCTCGCTGGCTAAATCTGCCAAGGAACTATACAAGCGCTTCATGTGAATGAAATATTCTGTGTGGCACCACTTTTCAGTAAACAAAGCCAATTGTTCGGCAACTGGAATTACCGTTAATTTCCGCGATAATTGGCCTCGTGCTGCATCACCAAGAGACCCTTTCAGATCGAGTAAAAATCGCAGTGAGGCAATGGTTTTCTGCTCTGCTTCAGGACCAGTCACCGGTTCTTGAGTACAATGAACAGGATGGATAAACCAGCCTTGCTTCAGCATTCGAGCAACAGCTACAGGTGAATCGATACCGCCGGAGACCAAAGCGATGCACACTTTTTCCTCGACCATGATTGGTGCTCATCCCTCAAGGTCAAGAAACCACCTCCTCACTGTGAGAACTCTACATGAGTTCTTGAGGGAGAACCTTACCGGACAAACATGGAACCTTATTCCAAAGAACCTGCTACCTTGATTGAAGAAGTCTTTCCTGGAGATACAAATACCTACGACACATTGTTCGGAGGGCGGCTTCTTTCGTTGATGGACAAGGCTGGAGGTATCTCTTGTTCGAAATTTGCACACCGTGAGTTCGTTACAATTTCAATCGATACATTGACCTTTATTGCACCTGCTCGAAAGGGCGACTTGCTGGAAGTATCGGGTAAAGTGGTCTTTACAAGCAGCCATACTGCTTGTTCGAAAGTAACAGCGTTGGCAGTGAATAAATCAACATGGGAGAAAAAGAAAATTTGTGAAGGATACTTTTTCTTCGTAGCCATCGATTCGATGATGCGACCAATCCCCATTCCTCAATTCGTTGTTGAAGAAGAGGAAGAAAGAATTGATTGGGAACGAGCCAAGGATATTCGTGAACACATGCTTGCGATGAAGAACAAGTAACTTCTACCCCTACATTGATGTGGGCCACTCAGGTGGAAGAATCATGCCTGTCCTCAATATTGCCATGATTGGTTCAGATGAATTGGCTCGCGAGATTGCGAAAGCAACGGACCAAAGAGATGTTCATACCTATGTCCACAAAGAGCCTGGCCAAAATGGACCCCGTATACTTTCCATCATTCGCCCAGCAAAATATCCTGAACGCCTTCGTCCATTTTTGAATGCCCTTTCTGCCGCTAGAATTGGCCTGATGGAAATTACAGAAGTAAATGCAACCTTAGGAGAGGCTCTGGTTGCTTTCGCAAGTGCAAATCTCACGAAAGGAATTGCAGTCATCAATCCCCCACAAGGTGAATGGGTCGATGAAGAGCAAGTGAAAATGTTGTTCAACCAAGCGGGCTTGAAAGATTGGACTTTTGGTTCAACAGATGGCATACAGTTGCGCGACACATTGTATCAACACATGGATGATATCTCTGAACAATTATCAGCCAGCGCTGAAGCACCTCTTGTCCTTCCTATTGACCAGTATTTCAATGTCAAAGGGATTGGTTTGGTCGCTATTGGATATGTCCAATCTGGAACGGTCAAAGTGCATGATGATGTCGTCTTACTCCCCGCAAACGGAACTGGAAATGCCAAGTCTCTCCAAGTCATGGATGATGACGTGCCCGTTGCAGTTGCCGGAGACCGGGTTGGACTCGCTTTGAGAAATGCCAAGGAAGAGCATTTGGGAAGTGGAACACTTTTGGTTCGACCTGCTGTTGAAGACAAGAAAACCAATACCAGTATCCCGCTTGCAGTTGTTGCTCATCATCGCTCATCGATGAAACTTAACCGCTCTCCATTCCAAAAGAGAATACTTGCCGAAGGAGATGTTGTTCATGCAAGTGTTGATCTGCAATTTGTAGTAGGGAGAATAGCCTCGATAGATGGCGAAGAAATGCAAGTCAATTGGGAATCTCCATTATTTATCCGAAGAGAAAATCCAGAAGCAACACTTCTCGCACAATTAGATTCTAAACCACGCATAATGGGTAATGCAATTCTCACGCATATAGAATAAGGTTCGGCGATGAAAAAACAGGTGGAATATCGCCGTCAAAATACTGTGAACAATCGGTGGTTTGATAACCCAGCACAGTTGGTTTGCGCGCTGGGATGCGCATTATTGAACAGGAGGAAGGTCCTGCAAGTGCAGAAGATCATGAGGTCTTCAAATCATTGCACTTAGCAGGCTCGGGTAAAGTCCGTGCTTCAGTTGATGAGCGTATGCTTTCTCTTGAAACTCGAAAAGGTCACACGCTCGATTTACGCTTGTCGCAGATCACGAGAGTTCATCACCATCATACTCGGCTGATTTCGTTCGCATATGCGTTGTTCGGAGGCGGATTAATTTATGTTGCTCAACGCATACTCATTCTCGATTCAATGCGAATTGTGACTGCAGTCTTGGGTTTTGTCATGATTCTTGGATGGATAGGTACTCGAAAACCAACGCTTACCCTTGATACAGAGGCTGGCGACTGTCATACCATCACAGGTAACGATGCCTCTCTCATGCGATTAGCGACTTTGCTAAAAAGAATTGAAAGTGGCATGACACTCGAGGATGCTCGAATTGGACTTGACATCCTTCAACGCGATATGGAATTTCCGCGAACCAGTTCACTCAATCTCCAAGAAGTTCCTGTTGAGCCGGTTCATCTGAATGCACCAACATCAATCTCTTCATTCCTCAAGAATGAACTTCCCGAACAAGAACTACCTGATTCGATTCTTTCAAGCAGCATATTTGATGACGGCATAGACCTCGACTTTGATGAAACTGAAAACACTGTTGCGGATTGGATGCATGGCGAAGAGGCTGTGCAACTGCCCGAACGTCACGTAATGGGTCATGGTCTTCTAGAGCGTGGAATTGCCAATGCTCATGACCGACGCGGCTCCCTTTCACAGCCTCATCAACCTGTGAATGAACCTCGACAACAATTCCTTGCTCACCCACAAGCACCTCAACCCGCTTACCAAGAACAGATGCCAACCCCCTCTTACCAGCACATTGCTCAAGCAGCAAATATTGACATGCCGCATGAATATCAAGCACCTCTACCAACACAAATACCTCGTTCATATCTTCCGAGTTTCGTGAATAAGGATGGAGCTCATGTTCCTGGCCTCCATGCCACTACAAAGGGGATGGAGACACACGCTGATATGGAGGCATTCCGTTCCCCCGATGCAATTCTACCGGGCATTATCGAAGAAGAGACTGTGTCTCTTATCGAACAGGCGCGACGTGAAACTCCTGTTCTTCCTGAGATACCTTCAGAACGAAAATCACGCGCTCAAAGCGGAAACAGTCGCTTGCGACCAAAGGATCTCAATCGTGGAGGTTCACGATTACGACCAAAGGCTCGTTCAATGGGGAATCAAGGGAATCGAATTCGAGAGATGGTTGTTCCAGCGGCTGCACAAATGTTTGAAGGTGCAACAGGTTTGGCTTCACGTTTACTTGTCCGACGTTCAAACTCAAGCAAAACTCTAGGTTCCACTTCAACCCAAGAACTTCGACAACGTAGTGCTCAAACACACCAATTAGAGGCAATTGAATCAATTCGAAATTTAGCACAAAGCCGTGGCGGAGAGTTACCTGACCACCAAATTGAACCTATGCTCGCTCATATGATTGAACGACAAACAATTGTTGAAGAAGAAATCCAAGAAGAGATACAACCGGCACCCCACCTTGACGATGTTTCTTTTGAAGAACTCAAAGACAGTAAAACTCACCACGCCGAACACGCAGGTCAAGCAGGATTACCCCGGCTCGATGTCTAACATTAGTTCAACATATGACTGAATGCTTCAAGACGATTTTGAAACATCTCTTGCGTCATAGAATGCAAACTTTGTATTCCAAAAGACTCGAGTGTGAAACTCGCACTGACTGTTGCAGACAAGAGAGCATGACGCAATTCATCTCGAGTTAATTCTCCATTACCTGAAGCCAAGTGTGCAGCGATGGTACCAGCAAAAGTATCACCGCAACCTGTCGGATCAACTACATTCTCTGTTGGATAGGCAGGAAGTGATATGATGTCTGGGCCGTGAAAAGCAATGACTCCATGTTCTCCCCGTTTAACGACAAGAGTTTGAACACCAATCATTTCGATTACCTTTCGAGCAGCACGAATCAAATTCTCATCATCCGCTAACATTCGAACTTCACCGTCATTAATGATGACGAGGTCGACTTTTTGCATCACTTCTACCAGTGAATCGCGAGCAATATCAATCCACAAATTCATCGAATCAAGCATCGAGAGACGATTGGGTGTTGCTTGGTGAAGAACACTTGATTGAAGTAGAGGATGAAGGTTTGCGCAAAAGGTAATTTTTGGGTTTTGATGAGATTCAGGAACCTTCGGCTCAAAGTGTTCAAACACGTTGAGATGCGTTTCATGGGTTTGTGCTTCAGCCATCGTACCATGATAAGAGCCTGCCCAGCGGAATGTTTCTCCTTTAGCGGTTTCAATTCCTTGGAGGTCAAGACCGCTGTTGGCCAAAAGGGTTCGGTCAGCATCTGCAAAATCTTCACCGACCACACCAACCAACCCAATCTGTTCAAGCGAAAGGCGCTTTGCATGAAACGAACATGCAAGTCCAGCATAGGTAGCAGAACCACCTAAAGCATCCTTAACGTGACCGAGAGGAGAAACTACGCTGTCGTATGCAACACTACCGACGATTAATACATCCATGATTCGGCCAACGATGGAGGGTACTTCTCCCTTTCGTTTCATTCCACTGCTTATCCGAGTAGCTCTTGATGCATATCGATGTATTGAATGGTGATGTCTCTTTGGAGGAAATCCTCTTCATCCATAATTCTCCTATGAAGCGGAATTAAATGTTCGACGCCTGAAATCACCGTTTCGTCTAATGCGGTTCTCATTCGCCTTACTGCGTCATCTCGGTCTTTGCCCCATACCAACAACTTTGCCAACAGAGAATCAAAACAACCTGGCATTTCGTAACCAGGATATGCATGTGTATCGACTCGAATCCCATAACCAGAAGGAAAGTGACATTCCCAAAGACGACCAGGACTCGGAATAAATTTACTTGGATCTTCTGCATTGAGCCTGCATTGAATCGCATGGCCTCGCCAAACTACATCTTCTTGGTCAATTGGAAGAGCCTCACCTTGAGCTACACGAATTCCCAGTTCCACTAAATTGTATCCAGTAATCAGTTCAGTCACCGTATGCTCAACTTGAACACGGGGGTTGACTTCAAGGAAGTAAAAATCACCATTCGCATCACGAAGAAATTCAAATGTCGCTAAACCTTTGTAGCCAACTGCTTCAGCACCTTTACAGACCAATGCTCCAATCTCTTCTCGCTTCTCATCGGTAAGCCAAGGCCCTTCCTCTACGAGTTTTTGGTGTCGGCGTTGAATTGAACAAAACCTTTCACCGAAGTGAATCGCCTTTTTCCCGTCACCGAGAACTTGGAACTCGACGTGCTGAGCGCCTTGAATATACTTCTCTACAAAGACTCGCTCATCGCCGAAGGCTGAACGTGCTCTGGACTGGCAGAGTTTCAAAGCATTTTCAAATTCATCAGCCTTTTCCACTATTTGCATACCAATTCCACCGCCTCCTGCAGCAGCCTTAATGATGACAGGGTAGCCAATTTCTTGTGCCAATGCTGTAGCAACCTCAGGGTCGGAAATGGATTCTGAAGAGCCTTTGGCAGTCGGCAAACCTGCTGCCTCCATAGCTGCTCTCGCCTCTATTTTATCTCCGAGCAATGAAATGACATCGGCTGAAGGACCAATAAAAGTGATGCCCTCCTCGTTTAATCGACGAACAAAAGTTGCATTTTCTGCGAGAAAGCCATAACCAGGGTGAACAGCATCACAACCCATCTCTTTGGCTGCATGGATGACGGATTCGATATCCAGATAGGTGTCCAATGGATTTTTCTTGTAGTTCGCATAAGCGATATCTGAAAAACGAACTGGTAGCGATAATCGGTCTTCTCGACCATGAATAATCGCTGCTTCAATCCCCATGTCACGGAGCGTTCGAAGAATACGAAGGGCAATCTCGCCACGGTTGGCAATGAGTACACGTTTGAATGCCATAACTGAGTCGAAGAGGAATTACTCTATGATGCCAACGGTTCAAACGAGACAAAAATGTATTTTTTGTTCTGTAATATTTCTTCTCCGAACTCCTCTTTTTGGAAGATTTTTTTACATAAAGCGGTTAGAAAACACACTTTTTCTTTCATTTTCAAGAAAAACTCCGCAAGTTTGATATCATATGACGGCGATGATGACATGATGCGCGAACACCAAACTGGAGCGGAGGCCCTCGACCGCTTAGCAGGAATTGATTTGAATAAGGATGGGCGAATTGTGAATCTAATCATTTGTGGTAACTCAAAATTTTATGACTACTCTTGGCTTGAAGAACAACTTGAACAATGGGTGGAGTCAAACAGTTATCCCGATCTCATCATTATTGGAGGAGCGAGTGGAGTTGATTATCTGGCAGAACGTTGGGCGAATAACAACAACATCGAACTTGCTGTTTTTACCGAAGCATGGAATGCACCTCGCCCGAACTCGGCTCATGATTCTGGACGACCGGAGGCTGTAGCTACTTTAGCAAGAACGATGCTTGAAAGGGCAACACACATGCTCTCTTTCCCAGGCCCCGATTCTATTTGGACAAAACGAATGGAAGAACGGGCAATTGAACAAGGAGTTCCGGTTACCAGTGTTCCACTTCCAGTCGCTGGTCTCGAATAGAGGAAAATCCAAAAAATTTCCGAAGGAAACTGGAAAGGCACCCAAAATAAAGCAGGTGTTTTTAGCAACACCGGCACCGGAAAAAACCCCTTAAAAACGCTTTTTTTGCGGTTTTCAACCCCCCGCGAGTTATATACTATGTAAAAAAATTAGCAGTTAACTCTTAGGAGGGGAAAAAAAAATGGAAATGAAAATGAAAGATATAATGACTGAACTTGGCGGCGCTTTTGCTGTCACATGGTTGATCATGGGCATTACAGTAGCTACTGCCGATGGAACAGCCTTAGTTGGATTGGGAATGGCAACGCTCGGTGGAATGCTGGCACTTGGAATCGCTTGGATGGCATTCTCAGGAGCTCACATCTTGCCACCTGTAACATGGATGCATGCTATGACTTCTGACGATTTGACTGACCAAAGTATGTGGACAAGCACCATTATTCGCTTAATCACACAAATTGTTGGTGCGGTTCTTGCTGCGATTTTGATGGTTAATTTACAACCGGAGTTTATCACATATGAAACTGCATTCCCTAATGGTCAAGAAGCATATATGGCTGGTTACACGATGACTGAAGCAATGTGGGTCGTTGGTGGATTAATTGCTGCTGGTGCAATTCTTGGTCAAATCCATGCCAAAACAGACAATGATTGGGCAATGCCAATTGCTGTAATGGCCTTGGCGGGTATCGTGAACTTTGAATCCGCTTCAGACATGGCTTCCATGCTCATGAACGGCACTGGAGATGCGATGGCAGTAACTGTTCCTTGGCTTGTTGATGGTATCGTTATTGGTATTGGTGCTCTTATGGGCATGAAGATCGATGAAATGATTGCCACTGCAGATGATGCAAGCGAAGAGTGAAAACAATACTTCGATTTGAGTAAACACCAAATCTGAATGATTTGGAGAGCCGCCCCTGTTCCTTCTTTGGAGGGAATGGGGGCCTTTTTTATTTTGAAAAAAGCAACGATTCAGTAGACGTCACGTAAGTATCGCTTCTGTTCTTTCATCATGGTCGTTCCAATGAAGTGAGTTGCATCGTCTTCAGACATTCCACCATGTTCCATTGCAATTTCGATTAAGGCGCGATGAACGTCTTTCGCCATGTAGGTCTTATCACCGCAGATGTAGAAATAGGCGCCGTTCTCGAACCATTGCCAAATCTCTTCGCCGTGTTCTTTGAGACGATGTTGAACATAGATTTTCTCTGCTTGGTCACGTGACCAAGCCGTTGTGAAACGGTAGAGATCACCACTGTCCATCCAGCCTTCGATTTGTTCCTTGTAGTAAAACTCAGTCTTCGATGATTGATCGCCGAAGAATAACCAGTTTCGGCCTTTTCCTCCGTCAAAAACCCGCTGTTCCATGAAAGCACGGAATGGAGCAATTCCGGTTCCAGGCCCCACCATGATAATGTCTACATCTTTGTCTTCTGGTAAAATAAAGGATTTTGTTGGAGACATAAAGACTCCAATAGGTTGGCCTGAAGTGTCAATTTCGTCAGCCATGTAGAGAGTGCACAACCCTCCTCGAGGCCGGTCGTGATATTCAAATCGGACAATTCCAACTGTCAGTTCAACAAATCCCGGATGAGCGTCGTGAGAAGAAGCAATCGAATAGAGACGAGGTTTGAGTCTTCCCACCAATTCGAAAAATTCTTCTGGAGAATATTTGACATTGAATTCATTCATTATGTCGATGTAATCTCGAGTCCACAAGTAATCTTCAATCGCTTTTTCGTCGCCAAGTAATGCTTCGACTTTAGAAGAAGGGTCATCGCTTGCTATACTTGAAGCGAGGCCTGGTGGATTGGCTGAAGATTCAGAAGACTCCCACTGGTCGCTGGAGCGACTACGAGCGACAATCTTGAGGGAGATTTTCATTCCTGATGAAACAACTTTGCCTGCGAGTGACTGTACAAACTTTTTGTTTGCCATGTGAACTTCAAAATCTTTCTTTAGTGCAGTGTAAAGGTCTCGCTCGCCATTGTGAGTTTCGACAATTTGATCCCTATCCCATCCTTGAAGCTGAATAATTTCTTCAACAATGTGAGGGGGGTTTTCAGAAACAACTCCAAGAGCGTCGCCTACTTTGTAATCCATACCGGAATCGCCCAATGCAAACACAATGTGACGAGTTTCCTTTCGTGAACCTTCACCGTTGAGAATATAATTCTCAGTAATTTGAGTCATGTAAGGATTCTTTGTACTCCAATCGGCCATAATTCCACCGCACAACTCAAGGCTGTAACACGCCCACTCTCGCGACCCTTATCATGCTTATTGAATGATGAGAAGGAACTCGGGAGTCATGTTTTAGACGAAATATTTCATTCTCAATTTCAAGGGAACAAACGGTTCTTTATATGTTGAATATTGGACATCGCACTATGGCTGAAATGACTAAACCTACAGCAATCATTGTTGGATCTGGCCCTGGAGGCCTCGCAAGTGCACTGCTGCTCGCCCATTCCGGCGTCGACGTTACCGTTTTAGAAAAAGAAAGTAAAGTTGGAGGCAGAACCAAACTCATCCACAAAGATGGTTATACTTTTGACAGAGGTCCGACTTTCTTCCACTATCCTGAAGTCATTGAAGAGATCTTCCAAGCAATTGGATTGGACGCTCACAAAGAACTGGGATTAATGCCACTTGATCCAATGTATCGCCTCGTATTTGGCGCAGGAGGTCACATCGATGCGACAAGTAATCTTGAGGAAATGACCGAAAGAATCCGTGAACTGGCTGGCGATAAAAATGCCAACGGTTTCAAAAACTATGTTACTCAAAACCGCAAAAAGCTCAACCTTTCAAAACAATGCTTGCAAACTCCTTGGACAAGCCCTCTCAATGTTTTGACAAAGAGAGCAATTCGTGTAGCGACCGTTCTGAAACCTTGGGCAAGTGTTGCTGGAGACCTGAGTAAGCACTTCGACGATGAGCGAGTTCGGCTTGCCATGTCCTTTCAAACCAAGTATCTGGGAATGAGTCCATTCCATGCCCCTTCACTGTTTACAATTCTCGCTTTCCTCGAGTATGAACACGGAATATTCCATGCAAAAGGCGGATTGGGAAGTATCACAGCACGCATGGGTGAAATTGCCGAAGACCTTGGCGTCAAGATTCATTGCAACACCCCTGTTAAGTCCTTAATTTATGAAGGGAAAACAGTCGTAGGCGTTCGAATAGAAGACAAAGAGATTCGTGCCGACAAAGTCGTTGTTAATGCCGACTTCGCTCACGCAATGACGACACTTGTGCCGAATGAAAAGAGAAAGAAGTGGTCCAATAAGAAACTCGAGAAAAAGGGTTATTCATGTTCTACCTTCATGCTCTATCTTGGTGTTGATAAACAATATGATTTGCCACATCATCAGATTTTTGCATCCTCATCCTACGAAAAGAACCTCGAAGAAATTACCAATCACCGACTGACATGGGATGACCCCTCTGTCTACGTTCAAAACGCGTGCATGACTGATGACAGTCTCGCTCCAGAAGGCCACTCAACAGTCTACGTATTGGTTCCTGTTCCGAACACGCATGACACCATCGTATGGGATGATATCAAGTCTGATTATCGAGACCTCATCATCAAGCAACTTGCAAAACTTGGATACGATGATATCGAAGACCACATCGTTTCAGAAACCATTGTCACTCCAGACGACTGGGGTGCTTCAGATATTTATCGAGGCGCAGTGTTTAACCTCACTCACGACCTTAAGCAAATGCTCTGGAAGCGTCCTCAAAACCGATTTGAAGAAGCAAAGAACCTGTATATTGTCGGAGGCGGAACCCATCCTGGAAGTGGACTGCCTACAATTTTTGAAAGTGCTCGAATCAGCAGTAAATTATTACTCGCTGACCTTGGAATTCGTGCAGACTGGAACGGTGTTGACTCATGGTTCCAAGATGTTCGACGCCCTAAGGTTAAACCACGTAACCCTGCTCCAGCCCAAGCAGCAAAAGGTCCAACAGGTGACGGACATGTTGCGTAAAATTATTTTCGCACTGTTGACTGCTGCCTTGCTTACTCCTGGCTGCATTGAAATGGAAACTTCCAACATCGAATCTGAAAATGCAGAGAAACCCCTTCCATTTGAACTGACTTTTGAATCGAGTACATTGGACCGAAACGAAGACGGAGGCAGTGTCTTTGACTTGGAAGAAGAACTCAAAAATGGCCCAGTCATGCTCTTGTGGATTGGTTCGGGTTGCACAGGATGTCACGACTGGACTGACATGATTCGAGAGAAAATGGACAATGGGGAATTAAGCGATTCCAATATCACCATTGTTAGTGTTCACCGCTGGGGTGAATTTGAATCTCAGGATGATGTTATGGATGTCTTCGGGTCAAGAGATGGATCGTCGCACTACACTCCATGGACCATTGCTCTTCCAACATCAGACACTCAGGCCTATGAGTTTGGCACTGGCGAAAATACCGGCGCATCAATTTACTCCGCATATGGAAACCCGGGTACTCCAACATTGCAAGTTATTGCTGAAAATGGAGTTCTTGCGTGGCAATCCAAGACCTATTGGGCAAATGAAACTGTTTTTGATGAAGGTTTTTCATTCCTTGAACAACAGGCGGTTGATGCGTGAACCTCAAAGACCCCAGCGGAGTAGAGCAATTTAGCAGCCAGTGCGGTTGCCGGTGAAAACCATGGGTGAAGGCATTAAACTTCCAGTTCTTAACGGGCTGGGACGTACAAATCGTATTGACAATTGGTTGAAACAACCGTTGGCTATGGGAATTGGCCTTACAGCTGCAATGCTCTATACTGCATGGCGATTATTCCTCTTCCCAGAATCGATTTCCTACGAACTCGAAGGTTCAAAGGTGATGTCACCAATCTTTTCTCCGAACGTTCTCGAATGGGAATTATTCGGACTTAAGGAATGGGGAGAGACAGATGCTCCAAGTTGGGTCAATGCGGCAATACTGGTGCTGTGGATTCCATTCGGATTCAGAGGCACTTGCTATTACATGCGTCGCGTATACTATCGGACATTCTTTGCAAGCCCTACTGCCTGCTGGGTTGATGAGCCAGACATCAACAAAACACTCGGTTACAAAGGTGAAAAGCGACTGTTTATCATTAACAATCTTCACCGCTATTTCCTCTATGCTGCAATGATTATTTTGGTCATTAAGTGGTGGGATGTTACGCACACGCTACACTTTGACGATGGCTATGGAATGTCTATCGGAACTTTTGTAATGGGAATTGAAGCATTTCTTTTGACCATGTATGTCACATCATGCCATGCACTCCGGCACCTCGCTGGTGGGGCTTTAGACCGATGGACTACCGGTATCAGTCGAATTCGTGGTAAGTTATTTGGAAGCATCAGTGTTTTGAATCGCTCACACGGGTTCTGGTTTTGGACTTCATTGATTTTTGTCTTCTTTGGCGACCTTTGGGTTTTAGCCGTGAGTGAAGGATATTTGAGCGATATGGCGCTGTTTGTATTTTGAGGTGATGGAAATGACTGAAGAATACAAGAAATACGAATACGATGTTATCGTCATCGGCGCAGGTGGCGCTGGCCTCCGAGCCGCAATTGAAGCGGCAAGAAGTGGTGCAAAAACTGCAATTATCACCAAATCTTTGCTTGGTAAAGCACACACGGTTATGGCCGAAGGTGGTTGTGCTGCTGCCTTACAAAATGCCGATCCCCGTGATGGTTGGAAAGTTCACTTTCATGACACCATGAAAGGAAGTAAGTGGCTTGCAGACTGGCGTATGGCTGAATACCATGCCAAAGAAGCGCCCGATAGAGTTCGTGAACTGGAAACATGGGGTGCAGTCTTTGACCGCACTCCTGAAAATACAATTAATCAGCGAAACTTCGGAGGACACACTTTCCCAAGACTCGCCCACGTTGGAGATGCTACGGGTTTGGAACTTATTCGAACTTTACAGGAAAGGGGTATTCACGAAGGAATTGATATCTTCATGGAATACACCGTTCGACACTTGCTCAAAGAAGGTGATAGAGTGACCGGGTGTGTCGCTTATACGCGAGTTGATGGTGACTTCCATGCCTTCTCCGGTAAATCTGTAATTCTTGCAACTGGTGGAATCACACGCTGCTGGTCTGTCTGCTCTGGTTCATGGGAATACACTGGCGATGGGCATGCTCTTGCCCTCTGGGCTGGAGCTGAATTAAGAGATATGGAATTCGTTCAATTCCACCCGACCGGTATGGTTTGGCCACCCTCAGTTCGAGGAATTCTGGTGACCGAAGGTGTTCGCGGAGAAGGTGGACGATTAACCAATTCAGAAGGCGAGCGTTTCATGTTCGATTATGTTCCTGAAATGTTTGCCGGCGACCATGCTGACTCGATTGAAGAATCAGATCAATGGGTTGAAGAAGTCGTTTCAGGAAAACTAGCCACAGTTCGTCGACCTCCTGAATTACTTACTCGAGACGTTGTGGCTAAGGCCATCAATTCAGAAGTTAAAGCAGGACGTGGCTCCCCTCATGGTGGTGCTTTCCTCGACATTTCACATCGTGGAGAAGAAGCCATTTTGAAGAAACTTCCTTCGATGCATCACCAATTCAAAGAATTAGCAGGTGTTGACATCTCCAAAGAACCAATGGAAGTTGGACCAACAGCACACTATGTCATGGGTGGTGTGCGTGTGAACGCAGAGACTCAAGAAAGCAATGTTCCCGGGCTTTACGCTTGTGGCGAAGTTGCATCTGGTTTGCATGGAGCGAACCGCCTTGGTGGAAACTCTCTCTCTGACCTTATCACATTTGGAAAACGTGCTGGAGAGTTCGCTTCGAAGCGAGCGAAGGACCTTGCTCAACCGAGTATCGATGATGCACAGGTACAATCTGCAATTGAAGTCATGCTCGCACCGCTTGAAAGAGAAGAAGGCGAAAATCCAGGACTCATCTATGATGGCATGCGTGACATGATGCAAGCCAAGGTAGGCATTATCCGAACGAAGGAAGAAATGACTGAGGCAATGGAGGATTTGAAGGCCTTTGATGAGCGTCAATCGAAGTGTTTCCCTGGTACCTCTCGGAAATATAACTCTGGATGGCACCAAGCACTCGATCTCAAAAATATGGTTGATGTTTCTGTTGCTGCAACCCTTGCAGCTCTTACTCGAGAAGAAAGTCGAGGTGGCCATACCCGTGAAGATTTCCCTGGTGAAATTGAAAAATGGGGCAAGATAGTCAACATTGTTTACATGGAAGATGGTGAAATCAAGATACGCCAAGAACCTGTAGAAGAAATGCGTTCTGACCTTAAAGACGCCATTAAAGAAGTGAAAACGATGATTGCTGAACGTGCTGCAGAACAAGCCGGAGGTGAAGAGTAATGACTCTCAAAGGTAAGAAACAAGATTTCAAAATCCTTCGTGGAGAAGGTGAAGAGGCTGCTCTCGAAGATTTTACTATTGAACTCGATGAAGGCATGGTCGTTTTGGATTGTGTACATCGCATTCAATATGAACAGCAACCTGATTTATCGGTTCGTTGGAATTGCAAGGCAGGCAAGTGTGGTTCATGCTCAGCAGAAATCAATGGGCGTCCACGGTTGTTATGCATGACTCGTATGAGTGATGTTGTTGCTGAAACCCCTGAAGGGCAACCAATTGAAATTCGTCCGATGAAAGCCTTTCCTCACGTCAAGGATTTGGTGACAGATGTTTCGTGGAACTACGAAATGGCTCAAAAAATTAAACCGATTAAAGGACCAGAAGAAATGAACTGGGAATTTAACCAAATGGAAGCAGACAGGGTTCAACAATTCCGTGAATGTATCGAATGTTTCCTCTGTGTGAACACATGCCACGTCCTTCGTGACCATGCCATGTTCGATGACTTTGCTGGTCCTCGAAATCTCGTTCGCCTTGCTCAATATGAGATGCACCCACTGGATCTCGAAGACAGAGTTCCTGAAATCAAAAAGGAATTTGGAATTGAATATTGTAACATCACTCGATGTTGTACCGAAGTTTGTCCTGCTGGCATTCAGATAACCGACGATGCAATCATTCAGTTGAAAGAACGCGTTGTCGACCGATACTATGACCCTCTCCAGCGAATTTGGCGAACTCTAACACGCCAGAAAGTACGCTACTGAGGCGATCTTTGTGTCAAAAGCGTACGAAAGTGCACGTGCATTGTCTGCCATTGTATTCGGTAGTGCACTGACTTGGGTAGGAATTCAACATTTCACCAATACCGGTTTTTTTACACCCATCGTCCCGGAGATTCTCGGTTTTCCCGAATTTTGGGTTTATGTGAGTGGGCTTGTTGAAGTGATTCTTGGCGTGGGGCTAATCGTACCAATTTCGAGAAGGAGGGCTGCATTTTCAACAGCTGTATTTCTTGTCCTTGTGTATTGGGCGAATCTGAATATGTGGGTCAATGACATTACCGTTGGCGGAACAAATTTTTCAACGACAGGACATATCGTTCGAGCAAGCATCCAAGTTGGAATGATTTGGCTTTCGCTATGGATTGCGAAATGGCCTTTGAAGAAAGAGAGATGAGGCTTCAAATCTCTCCGAAGAGAGAAATGAAGCGGCGACCCTTACGGGAACAAACTCGATGTTTCAAGTTTGAAGAACTGACTATCAAGTCGATATGAAATCAAAGGTGTTCGATTCCGGACTTCTTGACGTTGGCCTTCTTGATCTTGTCAGGAAGCCAAGCAGGTCCATTAGCTGGCTTTGGAACCATGCTAATGCTGCCAGTAAAGACGTGGACACGCTTGGTGCCACGCTCACGTAGGCGTATGTTCGTATGTCCGCGGGTTGCAGCTTTGAGGGCTGCGCCACGGGGTTGTTTGCTAGCAAAAACCTGGCTCGTATCTTTTCCGTTCTCCATGAGAACAAAGTATTTTTTATCAGACATTTTGGATTACCTCCGATAATTGACACCTTAGTCAGGTATATAGTATTTGGGGCGATAAAACGCTATACTGCGCCCTATAAGCGCCGCAGTGGCCCTTTGCAAGAGCACATTTTCACTCGTAAAGCCGCAGTCTATCGTTTAGAAAAAAGGTATTTCCGATATCAAAATCCATCGTAAGAGTACTGCTCCTGAAAGAAGAAATCTTTCACGCCATTTCCTCATTTAACGGATCTCTTTTCTTATCTTTTTCTTGATGGTCAAGAAGTTCAATCTGTTCACCACTGAACACGACCCATTGCACCAATGTCCAACCATCTGGCATCTCACTTTCAAGCCAAAGACGGTACTGTTCATTCGACCATCCAGTAGGCTTTTGCAATTTCACTGAAGAACCATCAGAATCGGCATGAGGAATTTCAACATCACCATTCTCTGAAACCCACAACGGTGTTTCTATCTCTTTCTCCCTTTTCAAGAACAGGGTCAAGCCAAGTAAACCGATGAGCGTAACAAAAGCAAAAACCGCGATACTGACCTTGGAAAAGGAAGTTTCGACTGCGTCACCTTCTGAATTGGTTTGTTGGCATGATTCACAAACCGTTTCAGGCAATAAAGTAAATTCAAGGGTAGAAGAATTCGATTGTAACCATGAGTCAATACATGTCACTTCAACTTCTAAAGTCAAATTACTCAATACACCGGTAGTTGGAAACTGAAATTCTATATTTGCATATGTCAAATTTGTAGGTTGAAGCGTCACCTGTAATTGTGCTAATTGTGATTGATTATGTGTGACTCGTGCCTCACAGGTCAAATCATCAATCCCATCAGCATCAGTCACAAAACCCGAGAAAGAAAGCAAATCACCCGCAGTCAGATTTTGATTTTCCATGAGCATCGTTTGTGGAGCAGCATGATAGAATTTAATTGGAAGATTCAATGACTTCGACAATCCATCAACATCTCGAACATTAAACAAAATTTGCCCTTCGCCATCAATAAAAGTTCCATCGAGGCGTAATCTGAATTTGTGCAATTGTCCATCACTGTCATGAGATGAATGGGAAGAAAGACAGTTTTGGATCGATGGGTCATTAAATGCGATTTCACCCAAAGATGGAGCAGAAACCGACCAACCTAGCTGACTGAGAGTTGTTTGCATCGAAAGAATCGGCCGTTCACTTTGCAGATGTACCAGCAGGTAGCCAGTATTTCCAAATCGTAATGAGGTAATTGGGCCTTGATCATCACAAATGTGGGAAGAAAGAACTTCGGGAGTAGTGAGAAGTAAAGGTAGAGTGAAAATTTCAGTAAATGATGCAGCATGTTGACCAGTCATTTCGAGTCGAAGTTCAAGTTCTCCACCCTCTAATGCATCTGCAATATTTGGCAACTCTATGATGAGAGCGGAGCCAATATCTTGTGCATCGACAGGAATGGTGCGTAGTTCAGCACCTGGCCACTGGACTTGCAAATCTCCAGTAACTGAAGAAGAAGGGTCGTCTGAATCTGAAATAGAGAGTCGTACGTATTCATTCCCCCCACCGCGAACGCTGTCCAAAAGAAGACCTTCTTCATCAACGATTTCGATTGTTGCATGAGGTGCTCGATCGCTTACTGAGAGAATGCGCGATTGAAGAAGCGCTCCATCCAATTGGCGAATCTCAAAAACAATGTCTTCGAGTGAAGTACTGGCATTACGAAGATAAGACCCAATGTAACAATGGTGACTTGAATCAATTTGAGCAACATAACTGAGATTCGAGACATGGCCTGCAGAGGCAGTGAGAAGGGGCTGTTGTTCAGAGAGGTCATAATCTGCATCCAAAACACACATCGTCACATTGACTGCTTCTCCACGGAATAATCCACCTGTTGGACGATACGGGAGTTGATTGATACCCGACCACGAAGGTGAATCGACTCCCTCGAAATGAGGGCCAAACCATTGAGCTTGTGCATCGACCACCGTTGCGATATCTGTTTCAAGAGAGACTCCAATTTGTTGACTCTCATCGAATGCTGTTGCTCTCAAAACTAAAAATCCAAGTTCAAGAGATGTTGGGAGAGTAATGGAAGACTGCCAACGCAATGCATCTACTTGGCCCGTTGAACGTGTAACCCACTGTACATCTGAGAGATTGGAAAGGTTCTGCGTTACCGCCCAATCAACCACGACTGATGTGACATTGATGTCATCAGTTGCTTCAATGGTACAGATGAAATTATCTCCACGAGCGTAAACTTCAGCATCACAGTAGATTTGTTCAACCGTTGGTGGAGCGTTCACCCATATACGCATTGTAACCATATTGTTCGCTAAGTTTCGTTCAGGAGCATCACTGCTTGCATTCGAATATCGAATACGCAGATCCATCCAACCCGTTTTTTCAGGAGTGATACTCAGGTTATACAGTATACTTGAGCCGTTTTTATCTCCGCTGGGTAAAGTTAGATTTCCACGGTACATCTCAATATTCCCTTGAATATCTTGTACCAGAAGAGTGCCATTCGAAGAAGCCATTCCTAAATTTTCAATCGCCACTTGAATTTGAGTTGGTTGCATATACGATGCATTTTGAATTTGACGAACGTCAACGAGGTTAATGTCATGATTCAAATCCGCATAAGGAGCCATCTTCGGGTCACCAACGGTGACACCCATCCAACCTGCCTGGAGGTTAGCTGCAGCATGAGATTCCGCCAAATTGAAACCTTTTGCATACATCATCATCAATGTACTCGGCGTTCCTACAGCAGTAAGGTATGGCTCGTAAACATAGCCCTTAGCGCCTGAGACTCCATCCTCCAGTAAATCTGCTATCAGTGATTGGCCATAGCTCGTATCCCAATTGAAAGAGCGCCCACTGGTCGAAACAGCTGTTTCTGCAATTGAGCCATCCATCCAAGAATTATGCGGCCGAATAGGACGTAGATTCATTGTATCCAAATAAATCGAGCCGTCTGTAGAAGTGGCCACAATGTCTAACGGAACCCGAATTCTGAAAGCACTAACATTGCTGTCAGGACGG
The DNA here is from genome assembly GCA_002170315.2 of Euryarchaeota archaeon TMED99. Taxonomy (GTDB): domain Archaea; phylum Thermoplasmatota; class Poseidoniia; order Poseidoniales; family Poseidoniaceae; genus MGIIa-L1. The sequence continues at coordinate 39,773 of NHFA02000025.1, read as the reverse complement.
AAACGTAAACTCCTTGATTCCCATGAAGGAGCAAAATTCTTCCCATCAGATTGATTGCTTGAAAGGACTGTTCCGTTCTCATCAAGACCCTCAATTTCAATTGAAAAATCTCCATAAACATCACCTATACGTTGGCCATACAGGCTGATGATCCAAGCATGATCTTGCAGATACTCTGGAAACTCATAGGTTTGCTCTACGGAAGCTACTGCCTGTCCATTACCAGAATATGCTGAGCAATCTTTGTAAATGTCGCGATTTAAAGTCGTAATCTCGTTATGTTCTAAGGCCGAATCCCAAATCATGACGTTATCAATCATGCCTTCGAAATATGAATTCCCTCCGCGATTTACTCCCAACTTATACAATTCAATATTATTGAGGGCGCCCAATGGAAGAGTCGTCGTTCGGACCAAGACGCCGTTGAGGTATTGGCGCGTCGAGCCGTTGTCAAAAACGGTCACCAAGTGCGCCCATTCTTGAGCTTCAATTTGACCAAATGAATACGACTGATTGTTATGTAAGCGCCATTCTCCGCTGAAAACGGCATGCTGGAATGATGCGTTGGAACCCGAATTATGGTCGACTGCGAAGACCGAGGAATAGGTCGGTAATGTTGTAGAGTTGGCCCAAACCCACTGACTCACAGTGAAGTTTCCAACCCAATCATCGACATCGACTTCCAAGGAATCATCGACGCCGTCATACCACAGGCACCCCCCGTCGACACATGTGCGCCAATTGGTTGAGTTCATGTTTTTTAGCGTGAAATTCGTACTCGAATTAACTGAATCCAGTGCAGACAAACCGCTTCCGTCTTCGAAATCCCAATGATGAATCAAGTTATTTACGGAGGGAATATAATTTTCAGCGAGTGAAAATGCCGAGGGTGGAACGAACGATTTACTCTGATTGGGGCCCGACCATGAGAGTTGCAGGCCATGCGGTCCACCGCCTTGGAAAAATTCAATTTTGAAATCATATTTGGCAGCTTCATACTGGCCAAATTGCGAACGTTCAACCATACCGTGAGAACCATAATTGGTAACAAGGCTTTGGCCGTCTAACCACAGTTCTGAACCATCATCAGAGGTCAGATAAAAGGTCCAATTACCTGCTTCAGGGATTTCGATAAGCCCACTAAATCGAGCACCCCAATTGTTTTTGAAACGGTCATCTAAGCCTGTGTAGGCTTGGCCCGAAGAGGAATATTGCAGCGAGGATTCAAGCCGAACATGGTCGGGGACTCGGTCGATGAGCGATGGCATAGATCCTGTATTGAAACTCACACCATCGTTATCGAAAAATTCTGCAAGGATTCCAGGAGTGCCGTTTCCGGATTCTTGGGAGCATTGGGCTGAAACTGAGGCTTCCAGTGCTGAGGCTCCATCCTTTTTCACTTCAGTCTGCGTCGTCCATTGGAAAGAATCACCGGAGGAAAGTGTCGGCAAGGTCGAATTCCAATGTTCCGATCCACTGGAATACGTCGAGTCAGAGGTATCAAATCCACCATTTGGAAGCCAATTCGAACCCCAACTTCCGTCATTTGACCCCCAAGAAGCATAACCCATTACATTGGAGAGGTTGGTTAAAAATTCAGAAGTCTCATCAAAAACAGTTGGCAAGCCCATGCTCCCATTGAGTTCAGATTGGGCCAAATACAGGTCATCATTCCAGAATTTGTAACCGGATTCATTACGGTTCGTCGCTAAGTCCAAGGCAAAAATACCTCGTTGACCTAAACTGTTGTTCGCCTTTTCAATGAGGCCAAGCGCTGTTTCAACGGTGTATCCTGTTAAGCGAGACATCAGGAAGAAACCATATTCCTCGCGAGAGAAAGCCTTCATTTCTCCATCACCAAGTGGGCCATATCCATGTTCGAACCAATAGTCTCCCCCAATGCTGGAGTTGAAAGAGCCTCCAAGCAGAGAAAATTCTTGGTCAAAACTCGCCTTATCATTACCCCCATTGATGCGGAGAGGTATGCCTTTGGTGGACACTAGATAATTCAGTTCATCCGTAGAGGTGCGATTGGAAAGTAATTCCAAAAAGGGTGCTGCAAAATATTCATTGAATTCATTTCGATTAATTGTTTCTTTTGTTGGCGTATTGGAGTGGTTGAAAAAGAAGATGTTTTCTTCACTGATGTTTCGAGCATTGACAAAAGCCCATCCGATTGTTTTACTGGCATCAGAGTTGTTGTTTATCAGTACACCCACATCGGAATAATCGTAAACGGTAAGAAAATCAAAGCCAAGCGGTTGGGCTTGTGAAGGCCAAGGGGTTTGGTTCCAGAAGTCGGTCGAGTTTTCACTCGTAAATCCTACAAAGGCATCGTTAAAAAGAGATTTTCCAACCAAATCGGCATCAGTACTATCAGAGCGATTCAGTTCAAGGAGCGGTGTAGCAAGGTTGCCAAAAATGAACAGAAAAGCCATAAGAAGGCTTGAACTTCTTCTGTCCATGTTCTTCGGCTAACAGCAATAGCGTTTAGCAATGCCGCCATGGTGATGCATGGTTTGTTCACTCGAATTTAAAGGCGGGGAGACAAAAATCGATTTTTGAGGCATTTTCATTACTAATTTGCGAACTTGATAAGTAAGGTGGCCCCTCATGGTTGACTGATGGCAGAACTCTATATGGCTCGAACATGTAAATGGGGTATTCTTCGCGTCGTAGGTGGCGATGTTTGGAACCACTCCGGCGATGCCCTGATTACTCCTGCAAACAATCGGCTTTCAGGCAGAGAAGGATTGGATGCTCTCATTCATGCAAAAGCGGGTGCTGAATTAACCCAGGTGACTCGAAATATTTGCCTGGAGATGCGTAAAATCAACGCCCCCCCTTGCGCAGTTACACAGAATGTAATCACCGAACCGTATGACCTTGCTCAGAATTACAAGCACATTATCCACGTTGTTGGGCCTGACTGTCGACGCCCGAACCAAGATGAAGCTCGTCGAGAATTACTTCCTGAAACATACGCCAATCTCTTTGCAACACTAAAAGACATGAAAGACGTGACTTCGATTGTATCACCCCCGCTCTCGATGGGAATTTTTGCATATCCACACCGTGAGGGTGCGCGATTGACATTAGAGATTCTTCTTGGCAAACTCGATGGAGAGGAAGACCCAGGCTTTTCAGAATACACAATTGTAGTTAAAGAAAAGAACTTCATCTCGAACATGAGGACTGTCTACAGAGAAACTGAAGACCAATTGCCTGGTTTTGATTCTACATCTTGAGGCGTTTTCATGGTTGACCTCGCTGCGATGGTATCGAGTACTCTCTCCTCAGAACGACGCACTTTCCAGTCTGTGTTGATGCTTGCTAACAGCGTACGTAAGGTGAAACAGGTGGCAGAGGTGTTACCACCTGATCTTACCCTCACCGTTCTTTCAAGTCAAAATCGTGTGGTAGAAGCACTCAATGAAAGCGGGATTAGAAGTTCCATACTTGAAGAAAATCTCACATCTCAAGGGTTGAGCGTCCTCAATCACATGCATGATTTGGTCTTGCAAGCCATCGGTGAAGGGAATCTTTCGAGTGGAGAGCGAATGTTGGTAATTCTGGCCGAACCGATTGACGGTGTTTTCATTATCGATACATCCACACTCAATTCTAATCGCTTCGCATCTCTCGCACAAGATTTCAATATCGATTTAGAAGTACTGACAAAAATGATGCAACTCGCCCGACACATTGGCTCCAGAGGTCGAGAAGGGCACGCCATTGGAGCATTGTTCGCCATTGGCCCACTTCCCGCATTGCGAAAGCACACGACAGCACTTGTACTCAATCCGTTTAAGGGCCACAGTCCAGAAAAGCGCAGCGTTTTGTACGACGAAAATCATGAAACTTTAGCAGAATTTGCATGGCTTGATGGAGCGATTTTGTTTAACCGTGACGGCATTGCGAGTGATGCTGGAAGGTATATCCAAGTTCCCGCAGGCATTGTACCCAAAGCAGGAGAGGGAGGGCGCCATTTAGCTGCTCGAGCGATTTCACAATTGGTTGAAGGAATTGCCGTCTGCGTCTCTTCAACGGGAACAATTACGATGTATGCTAATGGAAGAGATCGCTACAAGGTCAAATTAAATTGACTTATTCAGACTCATCGTTCCCTATTCTTGAATCTAATTTTGATTCAACAGAGGTGAGAGATGTCGTTGTAGCAAGAAAATCCATTCGCACTGCGTCGAGATTCGAATGATTCAAATTACGCTCAATGCTCATCTTTGTTCGATTTATTGAAGCAACGCGTTGCGTTCTGTCTCGCGGACGCAGAACATCACCACGTTGACTCATTAGCCACTCTTCGAGTAAGGCTTTCCCCCATTCAGGAGCGCGAAGTCGAGCAGCCAGATGAATCTCCAAATTACGGTGTCGGAAACGTACACGTCCATCGGCTGTTCGAATGGCCTGCACAGAGCCTGGATTCCAACGATCGAGAGGGATTTGGAGATGTTCTTGACAATCGAGTGAACCGTCTTCATTTATGATAAAATTTGCAATCAAAACACTTCGATGGAGGCGCATAAACACTTGAGCAACTTCATCATCAACAAACCACTCCGAAATGGCCATGGGAGATTGCCCCCATTCCTCTTCACACCAATCTTCGAGGGCTGCTTGGTAGGAGTCCATGACCTATGGTTCAATCGAACCATCATCAACTTTGTTGAGAAAGTGCCTGTCAAGTTTCAAGGAGAAGGAGTGTTTGCCCTCACCATGGATGGAGCATGGGGGTCGGTAGAAGCCGACTGGAAATTCGTCTTCATCCTCATACTGTGTTGGTATATTCTTCTCCGAGTTTGGGAAAAAAACGGTACACTCGACCGATGGGATGCAACCCGAGTATTTGGTGTAATTTTGATGGTACGAAGTAATCGGGGGCTGAAAACTCTCGAACGTGTTGCTCGCCCGCGACGATTCTGGAGAATATATGGTGAAGCGTCCCTTTGGGTGTGCTTATTCTGCATGTTTATTGTCGCACTGTTTATGATTCTCGCTTTCATATCCTCTCTGCTTTCCCCGCCAACAGCAAGTCCTCCTTCTGCAAGTGAATTGGTTGCAATTCCCGGTATCAACCCGATGATTCCATTGGGATGGGGTGCTATGGCGTTTGTTATCGCCTTGGTCATTCACGAATTTGGCCATGGGTTACTCGCACGTGCTCATGGAATGCGTATCCGGTCATTTGGTCTACTCCAATTAGGGCCTCTGCCTTTGGGTGCATTCGCTGAACCTCAATATCAAGAACTTCACAAAGCACCTCGGAAAGAACGTATGCGAATGTTTGCTGCTGGACCAGCAACGAATTTGTTTGCAGCGTTCATATGTTTGTTACTTCTCGGTGGCCTGGCTGGAAATTTCACATCATCCTCTGACAATCCACACGTTCGCGGCATTATCAAAGGCGAAGGAGCAGACAATGCCGGAATAGAGCCATGGGACACTATTCTACAAATTGATGGAACAGAAATTCACGGAATTGAAGGATTTCAAACAACCATTCAAGGATACAGTGCAAACGACACGATAACGGTTGATGTCCAACACCAAAATGGATCGTTTGAAAGCGTAGAATTGGTGCTTTCAGACAAGTATGAGTACTATTCGGAACTTGGATGGAGTTCAGAGAATCTTGAGGCGATTGGAATCGAACAAGGCGATGCATTTCTTGGTGTCGAAGGCATCAGTGAAAGCACCTCTGGTATCGATCGGTTAGCAGGTCCATTTTCTCCTCGATTTGAAGGGGGAATTGTTGCTCAAATCATCTACACTCCACTCCATATTCTTCAAATGGTAATTCTACCCTTTGAAATGCAAGGTGTATCTATGCATCCTGTGCAAGAAGCAATGCTTGTTCCAACCGACAGCATCATCAGTGACACTCTTGGAATCGCCGGGCTTTTGTTCTTGGTGAATTTCTTTTTCTGGCTCATGTGGGTCAATATCTTACTCGGATTCACCAACCTCATTCCTATGGTTCCTTTTGACGGAGGACATTTGTTCAAAGATTGGTTAAACGGAAATCTTAATCGAATAAAAAAGATAGGAAAAAAGACGAAACTATGGAATCTCCATCCGATGTGGGTCTCACATATCTCCAACAAGGCGTCGAGTTTATCCTCTGTTGTCTTGTTAGTGATGCTCTTGTTTGTAATGTTCATTCCTTACATCTAGTCAAGAACGACGACGGGCGAGTTCTGCCAGAACATCCAGTGGTTTTTCCGTGATTGTTTGAGCAGGACGTATTTCCTCGAGTTGTGTTGATGGAAGAGGCTGAGCAAGCGTATTCTTTCGAAACGAGCGAACTTTGAGATTATGTAATGCCTGATTTTCTGAACCAGCGGAGGAACAAACCAATGCTACAAAAGCATGCAGTGGCATTCCATCTTCCCAATTGAGATACACTGAACCGTTTCTCGTCGTTGGGAAGGCTGGAATTGATTTCTCAAGTTGCCGTAGACGTCCGGTAAGATTCGACGTTTCTACACGGAAAATTCTCCATGAATCACCGCGAACTCCTTTTCTGCGATGGGCATACAACGGCATAAGTTTGCATCTCTCCCCTTCGTGAACCATCGCTTCATACTGAAGTTTTGTTCGACCGGAAAGGTAGAGTTTGGTCGCACGGGTTGATTTGACTTCAATCGGGAAGCATAAATCACCACGTAAAGCCAGTAAGTCACCGGTTCCTTCCATACCCGAACCGGCAGCTCGAACCACTAAAAACGGGCGTTGAATCACCTGAAGCATCTTCTGCTTTTCAACAGGAGTGCATGAACGAATCACGGATTCTACACCTTTGGGAACACCAGCAAGAACTTGCCGCAGTTCCCGCTCATATTGGCTCGACACAATTCTCCATCGATGTCAATCGTTCTTGATGACTTCGGTTCGAGAGAGTATATATTTGCAGGTTTAAATGGGTGGAATCAATACCCACAAAGCGGAAGTTTAGTTAATCTCGGAAAACAAGATTTCATTGTGCCAAGGCTTGCAATACGCACCATCGATTTCAAATTGGCTTTTCGGCTGATGACAGAACTCAAAAAGCGTGGACTTCGATTTATTCTTCTTGAACACGATGCAGTCTTACCTGAATCAGATATGATTTGGTTTGGAGGCGAACTGGAAGTCGTGAAGTATCGCAATGAAGGACAACCGATAATGACGTCACCTCATTCTGTCAAGGAGGCGGTTGACAATGCTGTTCGGCTGATGAGAGGAATTGGTCATGTTCATCAATTGAGTTTTGGAATTGACCCAGGACCTCGCCCTGGTCTTGGATGGCTAGCAGATGGGGTAGTTTTGGGAATAGCACAATTCGAACATATCGAGAACTTAGCGGCCCAAATCATCGGCATTTCATCAGCGCTTGATTTTGAAAATATGGTTATACGGATTGGTGATGGAGCGCCATTAAGCAGAGATCGTATCATCAATGATTGCCTCACTCATCAACTGGAAATTGAAGTTGTCAATGAAGCAAAAACATCGCGTGGACTTCTGCGTCATAATCACGTCATCTCTGCAATTCGTATCGCCATGATTCCAGGAGAACGGGTGTGGGAATTCCGAGAACTTCAACCAACAGAAGGAGAAGTCAGGGAAATTCAACGCCAAAGTCGTAAAAAAAGCAACGGCCGTAAAACGATTTCTTCCCAGATGGCATACGCTGTAGCTTGCGGAGACTTGACTTTAGAAGAAGCAATAGAACGGTGATTATTCCTCTTCTGGAATCTTCTTTTGATGTTCAGTTAGCGACTGTTCAAATTCAGGTGCACCGGTCATCAATCGACGAATGAGTGGTTCAAAGAGCATAGGAATGACAAGTACACTGCCAATGATGAAAAACAAGATGAAAAAGGATGAACTTGGGACATAAGTCGTTCCCGGTGTACCTTCTCCACTGACCATCAGTTTCACCGTACCGAGCCACGGAATCTCTCCTCCCCCAACGCCAATGAGCCAAGATGAGCGTATCGGTCCAACTGTTCCTGAAGCACTGTGAACACCTGATGAACCATTCACCGCTTGCGAACCTTGGTCAACCGAACAATTATTGTTATCACCTAAAGTAAGGATTCCAGCATGACGAGGCTCCCATTCCCAAACGACAAGGTAGGCCTCAACATTTGCATGTACCATTCGGTCGCAATCATAGAAACCTGCCTGCACTCCATCGAAATGAACCGTGACTTTTTCGACATCACGGACATCTGTTCCAGGTACATCCCATGTCAAGACACAAACGCCCATGGTTCCGTTCTCATCCAGTGATTCAGAATCATATGTGCCTCCTTCTGGGCAATGTTCTGAGTTTGAGGCATCAATAGTCGCATTGCGATTGGGAGAAGTGATGTTATGAGGGACCACTTCCATAATTGCCCGGTGAATAATTGGCGTGCCTGCTTCACCATTCTTCTTGTAGATAATGACATCACCTTCAAGTCCGTGCTGAGCATATCCAAAATGAGGACTGCCAGGTTCGGTGGCTTCGGCAAAGGTGACGATGGTATCAAAATCTTGATCGTGTACTAAAACCAAATCCCCTGCATCGATACTGCCGACCTCTCCATCGATATCGTGAATCATTGAAGAGGATTCTACAACTACCAAAGGCGGCATTGAACCTGTGTGCGCATACAATGCTAAAATGAGGAGTCCAATCATTCCGGCAGCAAGAAGAAGTTCCCGAAACAATGTCTTCAGCGGGTCACTGTCACTCACGCCTTGTCCCCTCAAGTTCACCGTCGAAGTCCTTTGCTTTCAAGGAATGCCGTCCATGAAACTGAATGGCCCGCTCCTAATGCGTCTGCTGCTTCGTTTCCTTCCCCTTTTCGGCGGCGAAGTTCGGAAGTAGATTCTATGGTTTTCAACTCTTCCAACGTGTTGACATGGCCACGCAAAGTAAGAAATTCTGGTAAGACAATTAACAACGCTATGGCTGAGAAAACGGCGATGCCGATGGCGTGACCGGTAAAATCGCCCCATGAAACATGATTTTGTAAAAAAAGAAGTTGATACGCAGAGGCGAGGAAAAGGATTCCAATTGAACCAGAAAGTGTTGCTGTGATTCCTAATTGCCGTCCGTGTTGCTGTTGCCACCAGTTCGAAATGAGTCCCATTACTTGTCCGCCTCAGTGTGAGCAGAGGTGCGAGGCTTCTTTTTTCTATCGCTTTGAAAAGTGACAGTACGGGGCGAAGTTCAAATGCTTTGCAGAGCGTGGGCCAAAGGCCCACTGAGGGAAAACGGTGATTCATATGCAAAAAGCTCTTTTTTTAACGCTCCTCTTCATGGTGTCATTATTCGCCCCAATGGCTGCTGGTGCAACTGTTGAGACGCAATTTTCCGACGGCACATCCTCCTACAGCCACACATTTTCGGGTACAGGAAATGGTACCGCCGGCCATCTCACAATTCCCTATGGAGCAGAAGTCACAGCTGCCGAGTTTAATTTGAGAGGCGAAGCGAGTTCTACAACGTATACGAACTTCACAACCAATGCCCACTTTGGTGGCGCTGGTGACAGTACATGGTCGGGAAGTCCACCATCGCCATTCACATCAGGAAGCCGTTCAAATGTTGATGTTGCATCTCAATCGATGTCCCTCAAAGGCAACCCATCTGTTCAATCCATTGATTTCTCTCGAACCGCTCATGTTCAATCAAAAGTGAATGCGTATCAAAACACCACTGGACAATTTGTATCTTTGTCAGACCAAGGTTACACCGGATTGACAAAGAAATTCTCACAATTTAGCGTCAGCACAAGCACCTCATGGGGCTACATTGGCGTTGTTGCTTTAATTGACCATGAATATCATATCATGAAATATTCATCCTCAAGCCTGTATAACACACCAACAATCCTGCGAATCAACGCAACGACTGGCGCTTATATCGGCACTGCATCTCTGAATACCAACGGCTGCAGTTCATCTTCATACTACAACATGGTTGATGCAACCGTTGACGGAACGACGGTTTACACGGCTCACTACACGAGTTACTACCTCACAAAATGGTCTGTCATCACGACTGGAACTGCGAAATCATGGCGCTGTGACGGTTCATGGAACGCTTTCAGTAACAGCTACGTCACCGGTGTTGATATCGATGATGCTACAGGTAAACTCTATGTTGCTACGTATTCGTATTCTGCCAACGCACATTACCTCAATGAAGTGAGCAAATCATCCCCATCCTCGATTCAGGGAACTTGGACACTAGCAACCGGCTCGACCGTTTCACGATACGGAGCTGGAATGATTGTCAATATGCCGACCATCATTTACAACGAATACGACCAACAATACGTGAGCGGTGTCGGATATAATTACGATTCATATCACCACTTTTTCTCAATGCGTGGTAACTTCATTGAACACATGGGCGAAGTTACAGTTCCTGAAGGTGGACATTATGGTATGGTCCAATCAGAAACCGGCCAATACAGTTTCTCTTGCCACTACTACAGCACTGCATATTGCAGCACCTCGACTCGTCACAAGATCAACAATTTCGGAGATGGTGCGCTGTATGACGAGAGAACGCATTCCTCGACTTCAGGTATGATTATGGGAAGTACTTTTACCACTTCAAAAGCGATTGACACCTTGAAAATTAGCAGTATTCTCGGCTATGTCCCTACTGGAACAAGTATCAGTGTTGACATCTCAAACGATGGAGGAACAACCTGGAGGCAAGTCTCAGCAGGGCAAACAATCACCTTTTCTCAAACAAGTACATCGTTCGTTTGGAGAGCGCATCTCAATGGAACAGTTACCAAGGCTCCAATCCTTGATGGAGTGGGGATAGAATACATCACCTCCTACGTGACTTCTTCCTACATGTATGCCTACCAATACGTCGGTTCGGGGACGAAAAGCGTTGTCGCTGCGACCATTACTTGGGATGAGACCTTACCCGCCAGTACCTCTATTCGAGTCTACTTTGGCTTCACAACATCGAGTACGTGTACATCAGGAAGTGCGGGTGTGATGACCTATACGCAATCGAATCAAACCAAATCGGTTACCGGCACTGGATACTACATGTGTATGCGAGTCCAACTTGCTACATCAAATTCCGGTGTATCTCCTTCGATTTCCAATATTTCTATCGCACAACACTCGAATGCTCCAATAGAACCCGGTATCGACATCAGTGGTAAATCTGGTTGGTCTCGGCCATCACAGGATGGAGCGCTCCTTGGACCACTGACCGTTACAGGAACCTCCAGTGGAGCAAATAACATTCTCAAACGCTTCAATGATTTAATTCCTGATACTGGCTCCGGATTCAGTAACATTACAGTTGAATTGGTCGCTGAATCATCTGGTATTTTGATTCTTGAATCATTTGCCATTACCTATACGATGAATACAGTCAATCTTGACATTGACATCCCTGAGGGCGAAATTCTCCATGAACGATTGGAGCCCTATGAAGTGGTTACAAGGCACATCATCGGAGAAGATGCCACCAGTATGACTGAAGCAAGTCTCACGCTCGTCACCAATTCAATTGCTAAAAATCCAACAATGTATTGGAACAATGGAGACATATTCCCTAGTCCGAATGACCCTGAAGATTACATCGAATTAGATGCGAGTTCTTGGTCCTCTACTTCTAACGGAATTTTGGAAATACACTGGATATTCCACGTGACCTCGGAGTTCCCCGACCAAAGCAATGTCCGGTTTAGAACTGGATGTTTAGATAATACGGGTTCCGCCGGATATTCTCCTCTTGATTTGACAAGTACAACTGGGCTGGAAGTCAACCGCACCTTCGGACTTGGTTGGCTGAAGGTTAGAGACAATGATGGCGCATTGGTTTTGGACGACGTTCCAGATAACTCTTGGGTTGCTGCGGGAGAAACACTCTACTTCCAAGGAGCGATGTGGTTCCAAAACACCGAAGACGCACCAAAAGACAGCGCATTTGACGTTCGTGTTTCCCGTAACGGTTGGGTTGAGAGTACTGCTCGAGACACGACCAATAATAACGGCAGTTTCTTCATCTCAGTCGACCTTCCTGATATCGATGTAGAGTCCGGATTGACCTATGAGGTTCAAACCTATAACGAGAAGGAACCAACGCATGTAATGCAGCCAAATTCGGATTGGCAGCGCACATTCTTAGTCGATGCAACCGCTCCTCTTCGGACTGCTGTATTGCCTATTGACGAAAGTTATGAGGCAGCGAGTACTGTTCAAGAAGTGAAAGTACTCATCAACGATGATGTTGGTCATCCAATGGCGCTTGATTTGATGTATTGGGTTGAATCCGATCATGACCTTAACCGAAATGGAGAACCTGACCCTCAAGAATACATGTCCAAGGCCGTTCACAATTCTACCGTAGCCAAGAACAAGTGGTTTATCACGACGATTGACCATTCTCGAAACCCAAATATGGGCCGAGTTTCGTACTATTGGGCTGGAGGAGACCAAGCAGGAAATCCGTTGCACTACACCCAAATGGACAGTGATGATGTCTTGCATGAATTCCAATCAGGCCCAGGCTTCCTTTACGATGATGCTACATTCCGCACCCGTAAAGATTCAACAGCTGTATTCACCGGATTGGATTGGATGGGTCACGAAGATAACGCGCCTGTATTTGCCGGTATGAAGCAGACCATTACGCTCGGTTTCATCGATGCTAACACCGCTATTGATTTTGAACACATCTCTCTTGTCTTTGACTTTGAAGGCCCGAATCCTTTGAGAGACGCACAGCGTATTTCATATTCTGGAATCAACAACACATTCTGGTCTGAAAGTGATTTCATCACGCTCATGACAAGCAGTTCAATGGTTGAAACAACCAATGAATCTGGTTTGCCTTGGATTATTGTAACCTTTGAATTTGTCATAGGTTGGGACTGGCCAGATGAAGAAATGGGTGACGTGGCATTGGTTTACAAAGAAAGAGGAGCCGACGATGATGCGCAAATATTGTTACTTGAACATACATTCAGAGTTGAAAATGATTTGATGCTCTCACCAACAGAATATTTGGTTGAAGATATTTCAGAACCAAGAACTGGAATTGTAGCTGATGGAAGCCGAGTTCGAAAGGATGACCGATTGGCATTTACTGGTCGTGTCGTCTACGAGGGTAGTTCTGTTGCCGCTCCTCGGGACGTAGGAATACTCATCGAGGTATTCGATGGAGAAAAGATGTGGAGCGATGGCTCAATCAGTTCACTCGGAGAGTTTTCGGTCGAAGTACCCCTCTCATCCGCTTCAACACTCCAATCGTCTCCAACCCGAACATGTCTCATCTCCATCACCAATATCCCTGGACGAGGAGAAGACATGACTGGAACACTGGTTTCAACAACATTGCAAGTTATTGTCGATGATGCAGCACCACGTGTTGTTCGCCGTATTTCACCACTGAATGTCATCGATATTTCGTTGAACAATGACCTCACAAATATTCCAGTTGAATTCCACGGAACTGAAGACGCAGACCTTACCGGTTCGAGCCAAATGGTGCATTGGGTTATGCGTGATGCGACTCGAACGGTTACCATTGGTGCAGGTTCTACTCTTCTCGGTATGCAACAAGATGGACAAAATGTAATTTGGACCGGTGCAGTCGATTTGACCGACGGAGGAAGAATTGTTGTTCAAGAAGGTGATTTCGTTGGATTCTATGTCACCGGCTATGATGCTGCGGGAAATCAATTCCCTGTTGTCTCAAACTCTGAAGCAAGTCCGATTCCTGAACTTGCAGTCGACGACACAGATTTTGAACGTCAATGGATACGTTTGGGAGCGGTTGGCCCAGAACTACGCGTAAACTCAATCTCACTTTCTGATGACCACATCGCACCAGGTTCAAACATTATCATCAATGCTGATGTCATTAATGTTGGAGGATCAACCGAGCAACTGTTCAAGGTAGCCTTCTATTCTGGCGATGATGAAAAGCCGTTTGACACGGTAGGTGTTGCTGGAATTAACGGTGGCGAAGTGGTACGAGTCAGCACAACATGGTCGGCTGAAGATGTCGACCGTATCCGTGTAGTCGTTGATTATGACAACCTCATTATCGAAGTGAATGATGACGATAACAGCGCTGAACATTCAATTGACATCGCTTACGCTCAATACTTTGGTTGGGTAGACCAAGCACGTGAAAGCCCGCTTGCGTTAATCTTCATCATTACCTCAATTCTCGTTCTCATCGGCGTTGCATCGGTCGCATCTCGAACCACCATCGACCACGCTGATGGCGTTTTCTCAGATGAAGAAGACTGGGAAGATGAGGAAGAGGACGAAGACGAATACGATGAAGAGTACGATGAAGACTGATTTTCACAACTCAGTTTGATTCACGCTTCTCTGCAAATACTCAAAAGAGGTCGACCAGACCCTTACTCCGTAGGGGTGGGGAGAGTATGTCAAATGTATTTTCCAACCTCGAACCAAAATTGGCCGCAGCGCTGCATTCAAAGGGCTGGAAACCAACACCAGTCCAAGTCTCGACTCTACCTGAATTATGTGAAGGTGGAGACAGAATAATTGTTGCACCAACCGGTTCAGGAAAAACCCTCTCAGCCGTACTTCCTATGCTGAACAGATGCTTGGTTGAACAATGGAAGCCATTGTCAATTCTCTACATTACTCCCTTACGAGCACTCAACAGAGATGTGGACCGAAGACTAACCGAGATTTCTGAAGCTGTTGGATTAAAGGTTGGACTGCGACATGGAGACACGAAACAGAGTGAAAGAGCACGTCAAACGAGAAACCCTCCTGACTTGCTGGTGACAACTCCTGAAACATTCCAACTGATGTTCACTGGCAAAAATCTACGTGAACTGTTGAAGAGTGTACAAGCAGTGATTATTGACGAAGTTCACGACCTTGCAGCCAGTGAACGTGGATGGCAATTATCGGTAGGATTGGAACGACTTGAAGCGCTTTCAGGGCATCCTGTTCAACGTATCGGGCTTTCTGCAACCGTTGGTAATCCCGAAGAAGTAGCCAAGTGGCTCTCACCCAAGAAGGGCAAAGCCTTGTTGACAACGGGTAATCGAGACACTGAGTTAACAGTTGAATGTGCTCAGAGTTTACCGGAAGATGAAATTGGCGGTTTAGAAATGAGTATTCAACCGCGTGCACATGCGAGTTTCCGAAGGCTGATTGAAGTGTTAGAAACTGAACCGCCTTGTTTGGTGTTTGTGAACAGTCGGAGTGATGCTGAAACGATCGCCAATCGTTTGCAGAGTATGGCGCCGAATGTCAATATTGGAGTTCATCACGGTTCGCTTGCTGCAGAGACTCGCCAAGATATGGAAGATAAACTGCGAAGTGGTGAATTAGCGGGCCTCGTTTGTACTTCGAGCCTAGAACTCGGTATCGATGTCGGAAAGATTCGACGTATTATCCAAATCAAAAGCCCACGCTCTGTGGACCGCATGCTTCAACGCGTTGGACGTGCAGACCACCGTTTAGGAGGAGTTGGAAGAGGACATCTCTTGTCATGGGATGCCGATGATATTGCTGAAAGTGCCGTTGTCGGACGACGAGCCATGCTGGGCCAAATCGAATCGATTGAATGGCGCCAACGACCCTTATCGGTTGCTGCAAACCAATTGGTCTTGATGGCGCATTCATTCAACGCAGTAGCCATCGATGAAGCGACAGAAATTCTATCAAAAGTCGCTCAATTTGAAGGTTGGTCAAGGCATGATTCCGAAGCGATTTTACGCGTATTAGCGGACAGTTGGATTCTACGGTTTACGCCAGACCCAAGCGAAGTTCCGTGGTATCGATGGCCGAAAGCAGTCTATGCAGTTGCTCAACAAGAGGCGGTCAAAAAAGGCGAATCACTGCCGGATGAGCGCCCATTGTTTTCACTTCCAGATGAAGAAGTGCCAGAGGTATTCAAACAACGAACTGTTCCGGTTCCAATTCCGTTCAAACTCGGTTGGTTTTCAACTGCTGGGAGAACCCGTCAATGGGTGACTAACCATCTCTCAATGATTCCAGATAAGCAATCGTATAGGGTTCGAGATGCCGTCACACGGCGTAGTTTAGGAAGCGTCGATGAAGCCTTTGTCTTGTCACTCAACGACAGCGGCGAGGACGATGATGGAAGCAGGCGCCAATTTGTAATGGCAGGAAGAACGTGGTTGATTATCGATGCGGACCCCGAACAATCTGAAATTTTAGTAGCACCTGTCTCCGATAAAGCACAAGCCCCTCGATGGATGGGGGAATTACCACCCGTTCCGAAAGCTATTGGACGAGATATTGGACGATTGCGGCAACTGATTGCGGATGACCTGCATCTTTTTGAAAATCAACCAAATACAGATACTGACACTCCAATTATCGATACTGAAGGTATCTTTGTGGAACGCAATTCCCTCTTGTCTGAACATCCTTTTGATGATGAGGCACTCGGTCTCATGGCTGAATCGATTACCGCCCACGTTGAAGCAACTGGTCATGTTCCTACTGACCGTTTGATGACACTTGAGACTCGAGAAGATGCGATTGTCATTAATTCCTGCCATGGATCTCGAATCAATGAAGGATTAGGCCATTTCCTTATGGCTATGGCATCGACGAAATCTGGAAAATGGGGGCGATTGGTCGTCGAGCCTACTCGGATTGCTTTACAAACCGGTGCAGTAAACCCCGAAGACTTGGTTGACTGGATGATGAATACTCCACCTGATGCGATTGAAGGATTGCTCAGTGTCACTTTACCCAACTCCAGACAAGTTCGATGGCGATTTGCCCAAGTTGCGAAAACGTTCGGAATATTACGACATGGTGTTGACCCAAGAAAAATCAATCTTCAGGCTCTTTTACGAAAATATCGTGGTTCAGTTGTGATGGAAGAAGTCTTGTCAAAACTTTTCCATGAGAGAATGGATGTTTTAGGAGTCAGAGATGTATTACGGGCCATACAAAAAGGAAACATTGAATTGAAAATCACTGCTTCAGGCCCGATTGGATTATCAAACCACTCCAGCAGAGATATGCTGTTACCCAATTGGGATAATGCGCAAGTAAGAAATCAGCTAAAAAGCCGATTAACAAATGAAAGAGCCGTTCTCTGCTGTTTGAAATGTGGAGCAACACGCCGATTTCGAGTCGCCAGGTATTCAGAAATCAGCGGTATCAAAAACTGCTTGAAATGCAAGGGTTCAATGCTAGCTTGCGCCCCTGAACGAATGCAATCAATGTTGGAAGGATGGGTTGGTTCAGAAGACGAGAAAGACCAAGCGAGAATGATGAAAAACGCTTCAATTGTCCAATCAAGAGGATATGAAGCCATCCTCTGCTTAATGGGTAGGGGAATAGGGGAAGCAACCGCTCAACGAGTGTTGAGAAAAGTTCAACGGAATAACATTGAAGGTTTACTTGAAACGATTCATAATGCTGAAATTGAATATGCGAGAACTCGGCGTTTTTGGAATTGATTACTCCCAGTTCTCAAGTTCATTGATTGCCTTTGCTGCCGCTACAACATCACCATCTTCCCACCAATCAACAGCAATGAATGTTGGACGCTTTCCGTGTTGTTGCCAACACTCTACGCTTCGTTGAATCAAGAAATCAACATCGTTTGCCTCGTCACCACGTGTAGGGTCTGATAATCCTAAAGGCCCACGAAGCCAGTTATTCATGTGGTAAACTTCCTGTTCCACATCTCCTCGCAAAACATCACAATTCATGTCTTCAGTGTTTTCTTCCGCATAATTGGTAGTCCAACTGTGTGTAAGGAAATCATGAATCCAAGGGTGAGATGCATCACCACCCTGTTCCCAAAACACGACCAATGTCGTGTTTTGTTCAATTAATTCGAGCAAAGTTGGCCAGGGCGTATTCAACTCATGATAGTAGACTTTCTCATACAATCCTGAAAGTTCGAACACGGCTTTGAGGTGGTCGGGTTGAACATAATTCTCGACCAAGAGCGTGACGATATCTCGAGGGTTTTGATCTATTTTTCCTCGAAGGTTTGAGAACCAATCCACAGAATCAACCGTGCCATATGCGCATGGACTGAAGCCTCTGCTATCATCGCCGTGGCACAAACGAACCGTTTCGATTTGCTCATCTCCAAGTGTCTCGTAATGCGTGTCGACCATGAAAGCACGCATGCCAGCGTTCCATTGTGCATCAAGGCCAGTTTGATGGTTACTTGCGGGGTAGTAGATTCCATCTTGATGGGTCGAAAAGGAATTGTGAGTTTCGGGGAATGTCACATTATCATAGGTTCGCAGGCAGAGAATGATTAATCCATTACAAGGCTCAGTTGGCGTTTCTGGCTCCTGAGATTGGTTGGAGGAAACGGTGTCTGTCGCAGGTGCTGTACACCCCGAACTCAACAGAAGCAGGGTCAGAAGAACTGCCGTACTGACACCTCGCATAAAATTGCCAAGTATCGAGAGAGCATCAAAGCGTCGGTAATACAAAGTCAAACGGTACGAACCAAAACGCCCGCTTCAAGAAGCATTCCATTCGAAATAGTGAAATCTTCAACCCAGCGCTCAGGAATGCCATCGGTTTCAGGATAAACAATCTCTTTGATTCCGGCTTGAATGAGGGAACGAGCGCAACGTGAACAAGGAGGCCAAGTAACAAAGGCAGTTGCTCCTTTCAGTGAAATACCAATTCGTGCAGCATGCATTATTGCATTTTCTTCCGCATGGCAGATCAACGGATATTTTTGTGAACGGTCTGTGAGTCGCTCCTCATCATCATCGATTCCTCGAGGAAAACCGTTGAACCCTGTCGAGCGAATTTCACGATCTTCGCCAACAACCACACAACCGACTTTGGTCGAGGGGTCTTTACTCCAGCCGGAAATGTGCTTAGCCAATTCTAAAAACCGGATATCCCATTTCTCACTCATGGCCCTCAACACTCCTCTCAAACACTCACTCTCTATCAGTGCTTCGCAAATAAAGAAAGGTTTTCATCACTGGCCCATTCAAAACAATTCAGTATATTTCCTTGCAAATACAGTGAACCTAAACTGATTACAAGTCCAACATTGTCCGCTGAATCTGATGCCAATTTTTCGATAGCGTGTGGTGCTGAAGGAGAGGTCAAAGGGTTCTGATGATGCCATTTCTCCTTGAGTAATTCTTCAATTTCAACCCCAGGGTAGCGTCCTCCATGAGGTCGAGTTAATACAATCTGAGTTGGTGGAATCCGACTGCACATCTCATGCAATGGTGAAAGCATTTCAGACAAATCATGCTGAGGTGAGGTTCCAAAAAGTAAAGTCCATACTGGACCATTCGCATTGCGTGGGGCATGTTGAATGATGGACTGTTCTAACTCGGGAAGTATTCGACGTAATCCAGAGGGGTTATGTGCTGCATCAAGCAAATATGGATGAGAAGAAGTTTCGCTCTTCGATAAGAGATGCATGCGGGCTGGCCATCGTAAAATCCGCTTTGCCTTCTTGATTGAACTGGTGGAAAATCCGACTTTCTCAAAAACTGCAGTCGCTAATTCCTCAGCCTCATCAACAACTCCAATGCCATGTGTGATGTTGACAAAAGAGGCATCGGCCGATTCAAGCGTTTCTCCGAGCAAAGAGTTCCCAGCATTCATGGCCTCATCGAGCATTGCATGACGAACCTCGTCATCTTCTGGATCACGTAGAACAATCGGGCAATTCGGCCGAGCAATTGCTGCTTTTTCTCGGGCGATAGAGGGTAAATCAGGACCCAAAATATCTCGATGCTCTAGGCTCACTGAAGTCACAACTGAAACGGTTGCAGGGCCACTTCGGGTAGCATCAAGCCGGCCACCCAGGCCGGTTTCAAGAATGAGAACTTCGCTACCTTGCGATGCGACCATGGCAACCAAATAGGTGATTTCAAAAAAAGTGAGTTCAATTTCTGAACTGTTCTCATCACCTAAAGCTGCTTGGCGAACCCTCTCCAATGCCTCATCAAATTCTCTCGGAGAGATCGGTATACCGTTTCTGCGAATGCGCTCTTCAATTCGAGTAACATGAGGGGATGTGAAAAGGACGTTTTCTCGACCATCAAGTGAAAGAGTGGTCGCCATAAGGGCACATACGGTCCCCTTCCCGTTACTTCCTGCAACATGGATAATGTGTTTAGGCAGGGTCAAATCAAGGCGTTGAAGAACGGTCTGGGTCTCTTGTAATCCAAGAGCCATACCCCGCTTTTTTGACGATTCAAGCCAGGACCGCACTTCAACCACGTATCGGCGGGGTGATGGAGGGATTTGGCCTTTTGTTCTCCACTGATTGGTCGATGTTGTATCGCCCCCGTAGGGGGCGTAAGAGGCGCGACGCTCATATGAGTGTCCGAACTCGCAATGGGTATGAGCGAACAATCGGAACCCTCGTCGCCGGACAGAAAGGTTTCGGAGGAATTTACGGCTGTTCAAGAAGAACTCAAGGCTGAAGACAACCTTTTTGCAATGATGAAGGAACAGTTTGCTTCAATGATGGGCATGGTTTTCATGTTTGTATTGACCATCGGAATCGCACTGTTTATCCGTCCATGGTATGATGTGGCAAATTTACAAGCTTTTGGAGAGGCTGGAGCAAGCCAAGTGCGCTACATAGCCCTTGAACTGGTTATGATTTTCATCTTCACTGCGGCCATTTTAATGCTTGCAAAATACAAGAAAGAGTGGATCATCAAGTATGGAATCATGGGCGTATTAGCCATTGCTCTGATGTATACAACTGTTCCATTGGCCCACGTTTTGGTTCTCGATTTGGAACCAGAACCCTTTGCCTACCAAAGCACGGACGAACTTGAAGAGTCTTATCTTGCTCACCATGGAATGAACACTCATCTTACCAATTCTTTGATTGGAAGCCCAACAATGTGGAACGATTCAATCAGCGTTTATCATGGACAAGATATCGTCGACGGCACACCTGCCTGGACCATTACCCATGAACGTCTGCCCTACACAGATACTGCTGATTTGAGAGTTGTCGTTTCCGATGAATATTATTCATTCACGAATCAAGGTCACATTTGGTATGTCGATGCTGCTACAGGAGAGATTCAAGGCTCTTATGATTGCCACCGTTATGTCGAAGATCAACTTGACAATTCTACAAATCTGGAATTTTTAGGCTCTTTAGGCAGCGCATGTTCACTCGCTTTCTATGCTGATGATGCCATGTATGTCATCAATGAAGACAATCGTTTGCATCGATTTAATGTCTTTGAAGAAAGCCCTGGAGTGCTTGCCTATCAAGCTGGCTGGGAGTTGCCAATGAATCTGGATGCTCAATTTGGCGTAGAGTATGCAGAGTTAATTGATGATGATAAAATACTCATCGTCACCTCAAATATGGCAGTGGTTGTCGAATTAGAAAAGAATGCACCTGCATTTGACCCAAATGCTCCTGATGACTTGAGAAGTCAAGCGAGTGTTTTGTTTGAAATCAATGCTACCACCAATTTCACCAGTGCAGACTATGGGCATTCACCTTGGTCAGAAAATTTAATCAACGAATCTGAAGAAAATGAAGGCTTTTTACTCCTCGGTGAAGAAAACGGTGATGTTGTTGGATTTGAAAGAACCAACGATGGAATGTGGAACGGGCTAGAGGCTGATGAGTTCGTGGCTCAAACGAAAATGAATCTTGAAGGATACGCAGATTCTATCCAATCTGTTCGAATCACTGACCTTGATGAAAGTGGATACAGTGATTTACTTGTGGCGACTGATGAAAGTGCAAATTGGCATTATTCACAATCCTTGAAAAATCTCATTTCATTCCCCATCTCTGAAAACCTAGAATCCGTTTGGTTCGGTCAAAACGAGAACTCTTCTTACTTCCATGCTGTCTATGATAACGGCACTGTTGCCATTGAGACTGGTGAAGTAACCAATGAGATGTTGACCCTTGAGGGATTACAACTTGAAGACGGTCCGACGATTGTTGGTTTGCTTGTCGCTGCACTCTTGATGATTTTGTTATATGTTCACAGTGAGTGGTATGTGGTCAACACCGTTGGCGTTCTTGTCGGCTCTGGCGTGGTTGTCATGCTCGGTGTTACTTTTGTTCCAACTCTGATTATCGTGTTCATGATTGCTGCAGCTGTGTATGATGCATGGGCTGTTTATCGCTCGAAGCATATGCTTGATTTGGCAGATACGATGATTGGTTTGCGCTTGCCGATTCTTTTGGTAGCACCGCAAGAAAAGGGTTATTCCTTTATCGATGAAACCGTTTCTATGAAAGAAATGAACACTGATGCACCCGCAAAACCTCGTCCAGCATCTGCTCCAAAAAAGAAATCAAAAGATGCCATGTTCATGGGTCTTGGCGATGTGATTTTCCCAGGAATGCTGGTTCTTTCTGCTGCTCAATATATCGAAGGAAACGACGGTTTCCTTGTCGCAATGACGACGCTTCTTGGTGGATTAATTGGCTATTTTGCTCTGATGACATACGTTGCACGTGGTCGAGCACAAGCAGGATTGCCGTTATTGAATGGAGGCGCTATTCTCGGCTATCTCATTGGAGGCTTACTCATCGTAGGAACTGCAATTTTGGACTTTGGAATAACGTTGTGAGGTGAAGAGAATGCTCGATATGAACATGTTTCGAAATGAACCTGACGTCATACGTAAGGACCACGACAAGCGAGGAATACCTCATGATAATATCAATCAAGTCATCGAACTTGACCAACAGTGGATTAATCTCCAACACGAAACAAATCAACTGCGGGCGATGAAAAATACGGCTGCTCGAGGCATTGGCGCCGCAAAAAAATCGGGCGATGAACAAGCAGCACAGCGCATACTTGCCGAGGTTGCTGATTTGGGTGCTCAGATTAGCGAGATGGAAAAGAAAACGGACCTTGCCATGGCTGAGCGTGACCGCCTTCGCATGAGCATTCCGAATATCCTTCACCCCGATGTTCCGGTAGGCGCTGATGAATCAGGAAACACGCAACACAGTGTTCATGGAGAAAAGCCGGCTTTTGATTTTGAACCACGGACCCATAACGAACTTATTGAAATGAATAAATGGGTTGACCTCAAACGCGCTGCTAAGATTGTTGGTAGTCGATTCTTTTTCCTCAAAGGTGACTTAGCGCGACTGGACTTTGCATTGCAGCAGTTCGCTGTCAATTTCATTCGAGAACGCGGCTACACGTTTGTCCAACCACCCGTTATGATGAACAGAGAAGCCTATGAGGGTGTAACCGACCTCTCTGACTTTGAGACGGTCATGTATGGAGTTGAACCAGATAACTACTACATGATTGCCACTTCAGAACATCCACTTACTGCCATGTTCATGGGAGAAACTATCCCTGAAAGTGATTTACCATTGCGCATCGTTGGTGTCTCGCCTTGTTTTAGAAGAGAAGTTGGTTCACATGGTCAGTCCGATTTAGGTATTTGGAGAGTTCACCAATTTACAAAGATTGAACAGATCATTATTGCAACTCCAGAACAGTCTTGGGAACTTCAAGAAGAACTGTTACAGAACTGCCTTGACTTGTGGGATGCTCTTGACATGCATTACGAAGTCGTGAATATTTGCACTGGTGACATGGGAACTGTTGCTGCTCGAAAATATGACCTTGAGGCATGGATTCCAGGTGCTCAACAATACAAAGAAATCGTTTCATGTTCAAATTGTACCGACTATCAAGCGAATCGATTGCAAATTCGATATGGCCAACCTGGACACGCTGGACAACCGATTGCTCACACGCTCAATTCGACTGCTGTCGCCACTTCTCGAGCTCTGGTTGCCATAATGGAGCAAAACCAAATGGAAGACGGACGAGTAAAGATTCCCAACGTCTTGCAACCATTGATGGGTGGGCAAGAAATTCTCGAGCCTTGTTCTTGGGGATGACTCGGTAAGGTTTGATATAGCCTAGCCGTAATTTAACAGCATGGATGAAGAAGGTACACTGTATTTTGGCTACGGTTCAAACCTTGATTGGGATGACTGGCAGGCCTGGTGTGAAGGGAAAAAACTCCGGTCTGAAGGATTGGTAGAACTCAGTCCGTGTTGGTTGCCAAATTATTCGTTGAAGTTTCATTATTTTTCTCATTCAAGAGAAGGTGGAGCTGCTGATGTGGTTGAAACTGGTCGAGGCCATGCTGTTCCTGGAGTCCTTTTCCGAATGAATGATGATACTCTGCGCGCCATGGATAGAAAAGAAGGCGTCAAGGCAGGAGCATATGCTCGACGTAAGGTTGAGGTGATTCTGCCAAACGGCACATTTGTCGAGGCGCTGACGTATTGCGTCACAGAGGAGAGGCGAGAAGACCGCTTTATTCAACCAACTACATTCTATTGTGACTTGATAGAAAACGGGTTGAAGAAGAGAAAACTTCCAATTGGAGAATTAAAAAACGCTATTGAAGATTTTGCACCAAGTTACCCTCTCGAAAACCTCTTTGTCTATGGCACGCTGATGGAGGGAGAACTTCGTCACCCGACTCTTTCAGAATGCAGTATCGGAGAAGGGCGTTCGGCCTCAACCAATGGCGCACTCATCGAACTTGATGGCTATCCTGGAATGTTAACCGGCGAAAAGGGCGTCGTGTATGGAGAGGTATACCAGATTGACCAAATGTATTCTACCTTGAGAACTCTTGACACAATTGAAGGATTTTATGGCTACGATTCGAGCCATTCCTTATTCATCAGAACGATCGTTCAAATCAAAACTGAACAAGGGATGGAGTGGGCTTGGACGTATGCTTACAACCGTGATAAGGAAGAGGAGAGTCGAATCATCGAATCTGGCAATTGGAAGAAGCGTTAAGCCTCATCTTCGACCATTTCAAGCAATACTGAACCTTGTTGAACTTGTTCACCTGCTGCGAAATGAACGCCGGTAATTTCGCCAGAGTTTGAAGCAAGGATTCGATGTTCCATTTTCATCGCTTCGAGCACCATGAGCGTTTCACCTGCTTCTACAGACTGTCCAATCTCGACAAAGACTTCGAGAACCTTTCCTGGCATTGGGGCAATTAATCCACCCCCGTCACCTGATTGTGATGCTCCTGGCTCGATTCGCTCTAAGCAAAACGTGTGGCCTTCAAAATGAACCCACCACACATCGCCAACCTTGGCGGTTGTTGCATAACCCTTCATTCCGTTTGACAAGTGTATTGAGAGTCTTCCGTCGTCTTCGACAATTGCTTGATGTTCTCCAAGGTGCCAAACATCTCCTTGCTTGGCTACAGTCACCTCGATATCACCTTGTGCAGTCCTGAATTGATGAAGCATCAAGGATACCTCCTGTTCAGCGTCATAAAGGGACTCAATGGTCCGGATTGCTCAGTTCCTTGAGCGTTGGAAGGAGATTGATGATGCAATCCTGAACTTTCGGAAACAGCTGCTGCCATAAGAGCACCATCTTCCAGTTCAACAGGAATTGAAGCAGACCAACCATTTGGCCATAGCCTGTCGATCATCGTGGTGTCAGTCGAGCCTTCAATGACATCCGGCACATCACAGAGTTCTCGTAAGAATCGAAGATTCGTGATTGTTCCAAGGACGACAAACTCGTCTAAAGCCCGACGCATACGTTGTAAAGCTTCGACCCGTGAAGGGGCCCAAACAATCAACTTCGCAAGCATTGGGTCATAATTTGGAGTGACATCATCACCTTGACGCACGCCTGTATCCAAACGAATACCCGGTCCTTCCGGTGGCCGGAATACGGCTAGAGGCCCTATTGCAGGAAGGAAATTATTTGATGCATCTTCAGCATATAACCGCACTTCAATCGCATGACCTCGAAGATTCAAGTCACCGCACGACATCGGCTCTCCGGCTGCAATGCGTAATTGTTCACGAACAATATCCACACCTGTAACCAATTCAGTTACAGGATGTTCTACCTGAATTCGGGTATTCATCTCAAGGAAGAAAAATTCTCCAGTTGGGGCAAGTAAAAATTCGACCGTTCCTGCACCTTCGTAATGAACGGCCATTGCAGCAGCAACTGCTGCTTTACCCATAGCAGAACGTATCTCTTCGGTCATTGTAGCGCAAGGGGCTTCTTCAAACACTTTCTGATGGCGACGTTGAACACTGCATTCGCGCTCACCCAAATGAATCGTACGACCGTGACGGTCAGCGAGAATTTGAATTTCAACATGCTTTGAACCGGTGAGCATGCGTTCAAGGTAAACTCGTCCATCACCAAATGCAGCCAATGCTTCACGACGTGCGCTTTGAGCCGCTTCAACAAGGTCTTCAGGTCGTTCAACAGCACGCATACCTTTGCCGCCGCCGCCTGAAGATGCCTTCAGCAATAGCGGGTAACCGACTCGAGTGCTGGCTTGTTGGATGGCTATGAGAGCCTCGTTTTCGTCTTCTTCTTCAATCTCTTCACCAGGGATGACTGGAACGCCAGCATCTCTCATGGTTTTTCGTGCTGTCATTTTATCGCCCATTCGCTCGATTGCAGAGGGGCTTGGACCAATCCA
Organism: Euryarchaeota archaeon TMED99; assembly: GCA_002170315.2. Classification (GTDB taxonomy): domain Archaea; phylum Thermoplasmatota; class Poseidoniia; order Poseidoniales; family Poseidoniaceae; genus MGIIa-L1. Next base: position 13,274 of record NHFA02000025.1, on the reverse strand, counting down.
CTGGATCCCTGCTTGCGTAACGGCACGTGCAAAATCTGCTCGTTCTGAAAGGAAACCAAAACCTGGATGAACTGCATCGCACCCCGTGGTTGCTGCGATTTCAAGAATTTGTTCTTGATTAAGGTAGGTTGCAGTGATTGAATCTCCTTGCAAAAGAATAGCCTGGTCTGCAAGTTCTACGAACAAGGATTTGGTGTCATTTTCTGCATAAATGGCGACGCTTTGGAGACCTGCTTCACGACAGGCACGTAAAATACGGCAAGCAATTTCACCCCGATTTGCAACCAAGACTTTGCTGACCATTGCGTCCCCTCATTCGTTTTTCCAATTTGCAGGACGCTTGTCAAGAAATGAGGAGAGGCCTTCTTGTCCTTCGTTTGAACCTCGCATACGGCTAGTGAAGTCAAGCGTAAATTCTCGCAATTCAGCATCACTGCCAGTCCATCGGTCAAACTCAAGCGTCAATTCTTTCGCCAATGTGATGGCTTGTGGCCCAGTGCTGAGCACTTCTTCGACCAGAGTATCGACAGCAGGGGAAAGATGGTCTACCGTATCGACAACCGCTTCAATGAAACCTGTTCGAAGAGCTTCTTCTGAACCAATTCTGCTGGCTTGCATTGCAAGTCTACGGAAACATGCAGAGCCAAGACGTCGGTAGACATAGGGCCCAATCACCGCTGGAAGAATGCCAAGTTTACCCTCGGACAATGCGATTTTAACATTGGATGTCGCAATGACGTGATCAAGACAGGCTACAAGTCCAGCGCCGCCACCTAATGCTACGCCTTGAATTGCGCCAATGGTAAAACATGGATGTGACCACAATCCATTGAATAATCGGTCAAGACGTTCAGAATCAATTCGATTCTCTTCTGGAGAGTTCGCCCCTGCATCACGCATCATGTTGATGTCTGCGCCTGCGCAGAAATGACGTCCTGCTCCGGAAAGAACAAGTGTTCGTAGAAAAGGCAAGCCGTTGGAGTCAAACAGTTCTCCCCGGACTCCAACACTGCGTTCTGCAGTCCAATCAAAAAGTGTGCAGAGTTCGGTAATCATTTGAATATTGAGGGCATTGAACTTTTCTTCTCGGTTCAATTTAATGTGACAACCTGAATCTTGGATTTCAAGAGAAACCAGTTCAGTTTGCGGGGGTGTGTCGATTATTACCATCTAAAAAACTCCAATTGCATTTTTAATTTTTCAATATAAATATTACATCCTAAATACGCCGAATCTATCGTCAGGTAGTGGCGCATTTCGGGCCGTAGCTAAACATAAACCGAGGACATCTCGAGTGTCTCTCGGATCAATAATTCCATCATCCCATAGGCGAGCAGTTGAGTAGTATGGGCTTCCTTCAGTTTCGTATTTCTCAAGAATTGGTGAGCGGAATGAATCGAGTTCTTCGCCAACCATGGCCGGCTGACCTTCTCTGGCACGTTGGTCTTGTTTGACGGTCGTCAAAACATCTGCAGCCTGAGGACCACCCATGACTGAGATTCGGCTGTTAGGCCACATGAATAAGAATCGAGGGTCGTAAGCCCTGCCACACATTCCGTAATTACCTGCTCCGTGAGAGCCGCCAATAATCACTGTGAATTTAGGAACGTTAACGCAAGAGACTGCGGTGACTAATTTAGCACCATCTTTAGCGATACCGCCTGCCTCATACGCTTTACCGACCATGAATCCAGTAATGTTCTGCAAAAAGACCAGAGGAATTCCTCTCTGCCCACACAACTCAACAAAGTGAGCGCCCTTGAGGGATGATTCAGAGAACAGAATACCATTATTGGCAACAATGCCTACTTTGTGCCCGTGAATATGCGCAAAACCGCATACCAGGGTCGTGCCATAACGGGATTTGAATTCATGGAAACGAGAACCATCAACAATTCGGGCAATGATTTCCTTGATGTCAAACGGTGTTCGATTATCGCTGGGAATCAAACCCAGTAAATCTTCAACATCATGTGAAGGCAATTCAGGAGGGGCGCTGGCAGAGGGCGCAAGCGTACGAGGGCCGAGATTTTCTACGATATTTCGGACCATGCGTAATGCTTCAGTTTCATCTTCTGCGAAATGGTCTGCGACACCAGACTGAGCGGTATGGACGTCTGCCCCTCCCAATTCTTCTGCCGTGACCTCTTCACCAGTTGCCGCTTTAACCAACGGAGGGCCTGCAAGGAAAATTGTACCGTTACCTTTGACGATAATCGATTCATCACTCATTGCGGGAACATAAGCTCCTCCAGCGGTGCAGGAGCCGAGTACTGCAGCAATTTGAGGTATCTTATCTCCTGACATTCGTGCTTGATTACGGAAGATGCGGCCAAAATGCCCGATGTCAGGGAATACTTCGTCTTGCATTGGAAGGAATGCGCCTCCTGAGTCGACCAGATAGATGCAAGGGAGATGATTTTCATGAGCAACTGTTTGAGCACGAATGTGTTTCTTAACAGTCATTGGATAGTATGAGCCTCCTTTTACGGTAGCATCATTCGCGACAAAAAGGCATTCTCGGCCGTGAACCATGCCTACGCCTGTTACGATTCCTGCTGAATGCGCTCGACCATCGTACAGTTCGAAAGCAGCGAGTGGAGAGAGTTCCAAAAAAGCAGTTCCTGGGTCAATTATTCTCTCGATCCGTTCCCTGGCGAGAAGTTTGTCTCGACTTCGATGGCGTTCAACATACTTGCTTCCTCCACCATTTGAAGCGACGGCTAATCGCTCTTGCAAGGTATCAAGGAGAGATTGATTGAACTGTTTGTGTTCTAAGAACTCAGGGTCACTACGATTTACACGGGTAGGTAATCGGTCCATCTTCACCCCTCATACCGAGGGAGGAGGGCGCCGTCTTTAACACTACTACAGTTCAGTTATGCGAACATTTGTTCTCAAACCCCGAGCATGAGTCGACCGATGTCTCTTAATCCAGGTGCTAATCCTACAATTAAGACGGCAAGAACAATCAAAATACGTATGTGGCGTTGCCTTTTTTCTACTTTCATTTCAACAAACATCCAGCTTATTGCCCCGATTAAAACGGCTTTGAGCAAAGCAAAGAGCCAAGCTCCTTCACCAAATTCGATTCCAAGCATAGAATTGAGTTCCCCTCCGTAAACAATGACTTGGTTGCTTACGACGTGTTTTTCACCATAGCCAAAGTAATCAATGCCAACCATTGTTGCAAAACCGTCACATAACTGCCCGAAAACCATTGCGAGAACCATTGGACTTGCAAGCAAGGCGGTTCGCGAAAGCATCTCAACTGGATGATTCTCAATCTCATCGCCTGCATCCTCCCATGCTTTGACGCTGACACCTTCTGGCAAGACGCCTGCTTCATAACCGGTTAATTTGAGTTGAAGTGCGTCTTCATACCCACGTCGATACATGAGGTAACAAACTCCACCTGGTATGCCGAAGACGACCAAGAGCGGCCACCAAGCGATCGATTCCGAGACCCGTAAACTCTCTTGAGTCCAAGGGGTATCAAGGAATTGAAACCAATGAAACAGACCTAGAACGCTTGCTGAGGCCCCAAATGCAAACATGCCTCTGGTGATTGCTGGCCAGCCTCTGGTCTGAAATACAATGCCAAGAAGAACTGCAAAGGAAACGACAAAACCGATAACAATCCAAAACATACCCATCTGTTCATGCGCAAGGTATGCGGGTTGATACAAGAAAGCCCAGTGGAAAAAGAGCATGAGAAAGAGAATTGGAAGGAGTGCTTTACGAATTTTACCCTCTATTCTATCGGATTCAATTCCATCCCACTGCGAGGCGAGAAATTGGGAAAGGCCAGCAACAACAATCAGCCATAATGCAAGGTGAAGATGGATTATCGGCGATATGAATAACCAATCCATCTCGGAGCCAAAGAAATCTGCATCCTCTAAAACTCGCAAAACTGGGGCAAGACAGACCCATGTGAGAAGGGCAAGGAGCATGCGGTCATCTGCTGGAAAATCGGCTTTTCGAAACAATGCTTGCAATACAACAACACTTGCGAGCATGCTCAAGGTGTAAATCAGGGTATTCATTGAATTGTAATCCGCATCTCCTGCCGAACCTGCATCTTCCATGATTGGGTCCCAAATAATCGGCTTAAGGCCATCATCCCATACAACATCATTTGCAAAGAGAAAACTCACAAGAAAGGCAACGAGCCCAAAAACGGCGAGCCATAAAGTGCCTTTTTCGAGAGGTGAATAGACATCTGAAGGCAGAGAGGGGTGTTTTGATGCGAGTTGTTCCTCAAGTTCTTCGAGACTCTGCATGACAATCCCTGTTTACGCCTTTGGCACCCCATCAATATCCTTTGGGGCAAAATGCTGTTCAATCTTGAAGTTCAAACACTTCAGTTCACTCTTCTTCTTCTTGAGAAAGTCGAGCAACCAAATCTGCTTTCTTGCCACCTACTGGGAGGCCGGCTGCCTTGCAACGTTCTTTGAGTTCTGCGACAGAAAGAGACGAGAGGTCTTCACCACTGTCTTCATCAGCGTCTTCTTCAACACCGAATCCGCGTGGTTCGTGAACTTCAATGAAGGATACTTTACCACATTCAATTGCGTCACGAATTGTTGTAACCAAGCGGAACTTAAGCATAGCCGCATTGGTATCGAAAAGCATAGTTTGAGGCAAAACGATTGAGAGATCGTCGCCAGAAAAACTGACGTCAAAGCCAGAGTGGCCAGTATTTGCTTGAAGCAAAGCGGTGACCTTGTCTTCTTTTCCTTCAACAACATCGACGACGTTGAATGAATATTTGAGAGACTTACCAGCCATTGGGTGGTTGTAATCGATTCGTGCACGACCGGCTGCGAGGTAGGAAAGTTGCCCTTGACGTCCGTTAATGGTCACAGGAGCACCGATGTAGAGTGCATTCGGGTCTTGAACTGCTCGAATGAGTTTATCGATACTGATGGTTTCAATTTGTTCAGCATCTTTTTCGCCATACGCGTCTTCTGGAGCGATGACAATTTCAGTTTCCTTGCCTTTCTTTGCTTCGCTGAGAGCTGCTTCAAATCCAGGAATAAGTTGGCCACCGCCAACAATACAGACCATTGGTTCGTACTTACGACCCTCTTGAAGAGATTCGTGTTCCTTGGCGACTGCTTCACGGGTGGTCTCAATGAGATCACCTGTTTCATTGTTGTAAAGTTCGTAATCAACGTGGACAATTGTTCCATCTTCCATAGTATAACCTCCCTTTCGGGTAGTTCGGCGACCATCGCCCCCTTCATAATTGCATTGGCGAGGAAGTTGTTTACTCTTCTTCCTTTGAGGAGACGGGGATGGCTTTTCGTCTATCGTTTTGGCTCATTCCTCCCAGAACCACCACGCCCATCCCCAACAGCATTGTCGACCAGCCGAGCCATACCAAATGAGACGCCGGCAGGTCGTAAACGGTCACTCGAACGATCTGGACTGAATCCGACCCATTTTGTGCGGTTTGCTGCATCAATCCATTGGCCTGACTTCCGTCAAAAATGAATACAATATCGCCACTCCAGCGCGTCAACGTATCGACTTCGGAGCGGGATTTGGATTGCAATACGAATCCGGAATCTGTAGTTGTATCGAAGCGTAACATGCCTGGTTCAACGGTTCCAATCATCTCTCCAATACTGCCTTGGTTCACTTCATAGACATTGATTTCTATACCAACGTAGCCATCACCGACTTCGAGATTTTCTGAAGTAAGGCGTAAGCCAGTAAATTCGTATCCATAATTGCCATGGACAACAATTTCATCTTTGACCATCGTGACTCGATGGCTTGCATCGCCTCTATCGACCAGAACTGTGGTGTAAGCATGGCCAATTAACAGCAACAAAAGACCGAGGTGAACAAGATGTGCTCCTAGAGGAATCCTTCTCCAAATTGGAACTTTTGAACGCTCTATACCCTGGGTAATGACCACTTCTTTCATCATCGGAATTACGACCAAGAGCAATACTGGAAGAGTGAGCCAGACTAACACGCCTCGAACAAGAAGCGAGGACATAGCTGTGCTAGAATCCATTCCAAAAGCAGTAGGTTGCACTATTGCGAGGAAAAGAGAGAGCAACAGTGTAGCAGCCAAAAGAGTAGCATTTCTCTTCGCATCGTGACGACGGTTTGAATACAAAAACAAGGCACAAGCAAGAGCAACTACAAAGGGAGTGCCATACAATTCATGTCCTTCGAAATTAATTGAATCGATGCTTGAAAGAAGAAGTACCAAGGTTAAGATGAGGTACATTCCAACGACAAGAACCGAGGCCCAGAGCGCCATTTTTTGTTGTGACCTCTTCTCAAAAAATGAAAAATTAGCACCCTCCTCAGACTCAACGGCAAGAAGCCATGGAAGTATGAACAACAGCATGATGATGCCTGCAGAAAGAATCTCAATCATTCCCGACCATGCTCCTGCAAGTCCTAACATGACGCCAGCAGCGCCATGCGCCCAAAGTTTCGTGGCATCTTCGGCCAAAAATAAGGGTGTGAAAAAGATAAGAAACAAAGCTGTATAGAGGAAGTTTTCAGTTATTCCAAAAATCAGAAGAAAAATCAGAAGTATTCCTAAAAACGAAGTAAGGGCAGAACTGGTTTCTTTCCTTTGCAGTATTTTCTGAAAACTCCAGCCCTCATCACTGGCATGTATTTGAGCGGCACCATAGCGGAATTCCACTGCAAGCGGTGCGAATAAAAGCAAAGTAAAGGCAAGCGTTGGCACGGAGCCATAAACTGCTGAATCAACCATTGATGAGCAGGTTTGAAGGCTGCTTTCACCGCAGGATATCTCGTTATACATGCCCACCAATAAAGCAAGCAGTACGCCAATAATTGGGAGGCTGAAAAGCCGAAGTGAAAGGGTATTTGGCTTCCAGCCTTTCTCTGAACTGCGTTGTAATTGGAGCCAGAAACCGATGAAAAGCAAGAGCACCACCAGATAGGAAATCACTTCAACACCAGCACTGCCATCAGACTTGAGTAACATCATTCTCGAAAAAGCATCAGGAGGAGAAGTTCCTGCCGAATCAGTGACAAAGGTATGGACTGAAGAAGCCCATACGCCGCCAGCACGGGTCACCAATGTCGCAAAGAATGCAAGACCGCCCGCTGCTAAACCTGCACCAATCCACGTTTTCTCAGAGGTTTTACCTGGTCGCGTTCGTAAATGTGACATCAAGACCAGTGCAAGCCAAGGCAGCATAGAACCGGTTTCAACTGGATCCCATGCCCAATAACCGCCCCAGTCAAGAATCAGATAAGCCCACAGACCTCCGAGGCCGATTCCGAGCGTTGAAACAAAAATGCCTGGGCGTACGATGCTGAGCATTCGATGTTCGATTCCACTGGCGTCAGCGAACATGGATGAGAGGGCAATACAACTGATGTGCAAGCAAAGTGAATACGCCAAAAAAATGAGAGGAGGATGTATGACCATCAAGTCAGTTTGTAACAATTCATTCAATCCTTGACCCATTCCTGTGCCAATGCTTTGTTTGAAAGGATCGAGATTCCACGCAAGTAACAGAATAAGGAGATTGAAGCCATAAATCAAACGAAGTCGAAGCGGGTGTGTGGAACTGGTATTTTCACCTCTCATCGGGTTTCTCCACACATAGGCGAGCAAGGTCATCCACATGACCCAAAGAAGGAGTGGCCCTTCTCGAGCTGCCCATGTTGCTGCAAATCGATACCGCAGAGGAAGGTCTTCACCACCATAGGATACGACGTGAGCAAATGATGTGTCGTTAGCAAGAAAACGACTGGCAAGAGCAAAAAAAGGCAAAGCCATCAAAATGTGGCAGGTAAGTGAAGCGAACTTCGATTTTTGCAGAAGCAATGGGCGAAAGAATAACGCGACTGCGGCCAAAATGGCGAGCCACATTGTAACCCCCCACATGAGCATTGGTCGTGACGCTCCCTCAAGGAGGTTGCGCGTGTTCGATGCTCAAACGGTGTATCTTTACCAGCCGAAAAACTTGGCTCGAGAATAGCCGAAGGAGAGAAGGACATGGATGATACGTTTGGTGAAAAGCATCGGTTTGCGGAACAATATTTTGAAACCAATACCAACTTTTTGTAACGGAGACATGTTGCCAAGTTCTTCAGGTAGGCAATGCGCCATGATGGACATTTCTTCATCCGTGAGTTCATACAGCGCTGTCTTTCCTTTGAGGATTTTTGAATATGGTGGGAACGTCTTCTTCCACGCTTTTTCATAAGCCATCATTTGGTCTTTTGAGAGCGTTTGTTTGCTTTCGAGTAAAGAAGCGATTGTTTTCGCTGCCTCTCGTCCTGACCAAAGCGCCAAATGAGAACCGCCTTCGAACAACGGCGAGGTGAATCCAGCAGCATCTCCAACTAAAATCAAACCATCACCGACCGTTACCGAGCGCGGTCCGGAGATAGGAATCGTGCCACCAAACGGTCGAACCTTGATGCCTTCTTTTCTCCAAGGAGGGTTGACTGCAGGTTTACCATCAAGATAGGTGTCTTTGATGAAGGAATCAAGATACTTGATTGCGCCTTTCTTATCGGTTGTAACCAAACCAACATTTGCTCTTCCACCTTCTTTAGGAATCATCCAAACATATCCGTGAGGAGAGTATTTTGGCCAAATATAGAAGTCAAGATAACCATCGTTCTCGACGTCGAGAATTTCATACTGGAATCCTGCAATCACTTCAATTTGCGTACCCATGTCAAGGAGTTTCGATGCAGCACCGGATACGCCAGATGCGTCAATAACTGATTTGCATTGGAGTGGAAATTCCTCTCCTTTGCCATCAATTTCCCAATAGGAAAATTGATTTTCGCTATTGTAAACCCTCTCCATTGAAGTGACGCGATGTCCGAGCCTCAATTCTGCACCTTTTCCGATAGCCTCATCGCACAACCACCGTTCGAAGAGATGCTTTTCAAGCACATATCCTTTCTCAGTGAGAAGTTTTTCAGTACCGTCGGGGAAAATGACTCGAATGCCTTTGACATCAAGTGCCTTGACGTGGTCTGGAATTTGTAAATCGAGGTTTTCTACAGCAAGTTCGCTCAAACACTCGCCACAGTGAACGGGAGTCCCAACCTCTGGATCTGCCTCAACTATCAGCGTAGACAATCCTGCTCGTGCTGCGTGAAGAGCAGCCGAACCACCACCGGGTCCTGCGCCAATGACCAGGACGTCATACTTCATCGGCTCCTCGCCCATGTTGCTCAACCGGTGAATCAAGTCCATGAAAGAAACGGTCAAAGATGCTGGTTCAATCTGTTTTAGGTCGATGAAGAACTGCGACGAATGCCAACAGAGTTATTGAAGACATCATGGAGAGGGAAGGCGTTTTTTCAGGAACTTCTTCTTCTTCGACTACGGTATCCGGTGCTGGTTCAACGATGACCGTTCCAACCATGCCTGCGCTTTCATGAGGTTCACATACAAACTCATAGGTGCCTGCTGTACCTATTTCAAAAACAAAACGATAATCGACATCACGTGCGGGTTCTCCTGAATCGAACAAACCATCGTTTGCTACAGCGTTGTGTGGAAGAGCCTGTCCATTCCAAACGAATCGAACAGCTTGTCCTTCTTCGACTGTTACCTCAGANGGACTGAATCTCAAACTCGTGCTGTCAACTGTTACAATGACATCATTCGCGGAACTTTGTGCAGTTGCTTGAGATGCGCTGCAAAGAAGCAAAAAAACCACAATCAGGAGTCGTTTCATGCACTGTCACACTCGACTCAGGTTTTCAATGCATGTATTGCCGTCCGTACCATTTTCTTGCCTATGAGCGAATACGACGGTTCAAAGAGTGGNTCTACTACGGACGGTTGTGGCGTGGCGTACTTCCAAGCGGTGGCTCAACCACCTNGATCAACGCGGAGAGTTGTTGAAAATTTCTCGACCGGTTGACGTACAGTTCGAAGCAGGCGCAATTGCGGATTTACTGGTCAAGAATGACGGCCCTGCTGTTCTGTTTGAGCAACCGCGCCTCCCTGATGGTTCAATCAGCGAGATACCATTGGCCATGAATTTGTTTGGCGGCCAAGACCGTACGCTTCGTGCACTCGGAGCAANTCACGAAACTGAAATTGGCGACCGGATGGTNGCCATGATGAAGCCAGACATAGGNCTCTACATGCGCAAGCCGTGGAAAGGCCTCCCGCTGGTTCGGGATGCGTTAGCAATGCCTCCACGAAAGAAGCGTAAAGGGAACTGCCAGCGNGTGAAATTNCCTCTTGATTTGACGAAACTTCCTATCCCAACCACATGGCCAAAAGACGGTGGTCCGTTCGTTACCCTCCCCTTAGTTGTCACAAAGAACCCAAAAAATGGCGAGCACAATCTTGGCATGTATCGCGCTCAAGTGTTTGGGCCAAAACAAATCGGNCTTCACTGGCAAATNCACAAACATGCTGCTGACCATGCTGCAGCTGTCAAAGAGGCAGGCGGTGACGGTCGAATGCCNGTTGCGATTTGTATGGGTGGACCGCCAGAACTTATTTTCTCAGCTATTTCTCCATTACCAGANAATCTGAGTGAGTATCAATTCGCTGGAATCTTAGGTAGAAAGTCTCTTCCCATCACCAAAGCCCTGACTCAAGATTTGATGGTNCCTGCTGAAGCAGATATCGTCATTGAAGGCTACTGTNTTCCTGGTGAAACTCGTCTTGAAGGGCCGTTTGGCGACCACTTCGGCTTTTATTCCTTGACTGGACAATATCCAGTAATGCACGTTACTGCAATTACCTGTCGNAAGGATGCGGTCTTGGCTGCGACCATTGTCGGACTGCCTCCTATGGAAGACGGGCATTTGGGTGAAGCAATCGGACGTCAATTCTCACCTGTCCTCAATTTCCAACATCGAGACGTTAGCAGCGTCCATCTTCCAATGGAAACCGGTTTCCACAACCTCGCCATTGTATCTTCAAAACAACGCTATCCTCGGCAGGGAAGAAAAACAGCACTTGGTTTGCTTGGTGCAGGTCAAATGATGTTTTTGAAAACGATGATAGCGGTTGATGAAGGTCAAAATCCGAAAAACTTGGAAGCACTGCTCGATGCATTGAATTCCAAAGTTGATATTGCAACAGATGTGCTTGTTCTCGATGGAATGGTTGCTGATTCTTTGGAGGCTGCGAGCCCCTATGAAAACGTCCACAGTAAGTTGCTGATTGATGCTACGACGCTTGCTCAGCGAGATCCGCGCTCTTCAAACGACCCGTTGGAAGGTTCGTACAGTCAAGCAACACCTNCATGGCGTCAAGGAATTGGCAAAGCGCCGGGATTCTCTGGAATTGAAGACGTTCTCAAACTCGAACATGTTACTGAGGCGAGAATGCTTCGAGACAGCATCCTGGTTGTAACGACCCATATCGAAAACTCACCAACTGCTCAAGACGGACAGGATGAGTCAAATGATGAAGCAGAGGCAGCAAGGAGAGAGCGTATTTCTCAATTGCGAAAATCAATTTGGCAATTGGATAAATCATCNTCNCTTCGATGGCTGTTTATCACCAATGATGACTTGGATTTACACTGTGAAAAAGCACGACGTCGCCTCTTGTGGCAACTCACCTCTCGATTTGATGTTGGACGTGGGCTCATGTTTGACGAAAAGAAAGAGCGCCTCTGCTGGGATGCCACTACACCAATCCCCTCCGAAGAATACGGCGTACGCAGATGGCCATCGATTACTCTGCATTCCCCCGAGACATTGGAAAAAGTGGCGCAACATCCTGAATTAGAATCATATGAGTGGCCCCCNCACCTCTCCTTTGGGGGACCGCAGTAATGGATGCGAAACAAATCCTGTCCTTCATTAAAATCGAACATACCTTGTTCTCTCTCCCCTTTGTTCTGATTGGGTATTTTATTGCCATTGAGCAGTTCAACATATCGCCGGGCATTGACTTACTCTGGATTCTTCTCGCTGCAGTGGGTGCACGTGGCCTAGCAATGGCTCTCAATCGAATCATTGACCGAGATATTGATGCAGCAAATCCTCGAACGAAAGACCGTCATCTTGCATCTGGCGCAATGAGTCTGCGCACCGCCTGGACGCTTTCGGCTTTTTTCTTATTCATGCTCCTTGTGAGCGCTGGATTACTCAACCGAGTTGCACTGATGATGTCATGGCTACCTGTTCTTGTGTTCGTCATTTACCCCTACATGAAAAGATACACCTGGCTGTGCCATTTCTGGCTTGGACTCTGCCTGGGTCTTGCCCCTGCAGGTGCTTGGGCTGCAATGGCAGCAGACGTGCATGGATGGGCTGCCATAACAGGAATGTTCGAATCTGAAACCGAATTCTTGTGGTCAACAACAATCCTTCCCATTTCGGTGGGCGTTGCGTTGTGGATCGCTGCTTTTGACATCAATTATGCTCGCATGGATGTCGAGAATGACCGCACCAGCGGCATACACTCTTTCCCATCTCGATTCGGTGAAGAGCTGACAACACGTGCTACGGTTCAATTGACACTTGTTTGGTTTGCATGTTTTGCTGTCTCCAACCCGATGGATGGGATTTGGTTTCTTGCTGCTGCTGGATTGATGGCAGGATTGAACATTTGGGTTGTCTTAGCAAAAGACAAGTTTGAAGACTTCCAAACGGTCTTATTCCGAGCCTCAATGTTGACCGGATGGATGCTATTGTTTGCACTCATCATCGGTTTCATGCTGGAGCGAAACTCTGAATTGATGTTTGACTGAAAGACTCGCATCAGAATGCTGTCGGTTCTTTAGGCCACACTTCACCTATGGAAGGTTGATGTGCTTTAAGCAATCACCGTATATCATGAACCCTATTGTAAAATCACTGCTTGAGTTTAATGAAGCCTTTGAAATCCCAAAACTCGACTCCCCTGGACTCGGAACAGATGAAATGATCGAACTGCGAATCAAACTCTTGAAAGAAGAAGTTGAAGAATACGCAGAGGCTGCTCGGGCAGGCGATATGGTAGAGGTTCTCGATGCGCTTGCAGACATTGGATACATCCTTGCAGGAACAATCATCAATCACGGCATGCAGAATATCTATGACGATGCATTCAATGAAGTTCATCGCTCAAACATGGCGAAACTGGTTGATGGAAAGGTCATTCGACGTGAAGATGGAAAGGTGCTCAAACCAGAAGGTTGGCAACCACCGCAACTCGCTCAGTTCCTCGAATGAGTCATTCTAAAGGCATGGCAATTGTAAGGTGTGATTGTTAATCAAATTATCACACATCTAAATCCATAATCGCATCGGTACCCATCCGGACGTATTTG
>NHFA02000024.1 GCA_002170315.2 Euryarchaeota archaeon TMED99 | reverse complement strand
GGCGATTTGTACGTGACCGCAACTTCGCCTCATGGACGGAACAGATCGATGGGCGAGAAGTTAGGAACTGGCCTTACCCTGGAGCAAGCACTCGAAGAAATGCACATGGTTGCTGAAGGGGTTCGTGCTGCGCGAATGTTCGGAGAAAGAGCGGAGGATTTAGGAATTGAAATTCCGTTTACAAAGGCGCTCAATACCTTACTTGACGGTTTCATAGATGCAGAAGAATGTTGCAGAAGAATGGTCGCCATTCAATGAATCCTTAGGATTTCTACTGAAATTGAAGCGGTGCTGTTTTGAGGGTAGTCGCTCTGCGATGTTCATGGCGGAGGAATTAACTGAACTTGAGGCTCGAATCTTTGAATGGATTCGACAATCAGATTTTGAAACCGTCGCATGGTCTACGCCAAAAGCTGCAAAGTCATTCAAAGTCAAGGAAGACGTTGTTTACGAAGCTGTCGCAGCATTAACTCGTAAAGTCCCTGACCGCATTCAAGTGTATTACAAGGATGGGTCATTGCATATCGCCGCTGAGTGATGAGGGAACTTCACCTATACCATCGGGGCCAAAGGAGTTGGGGAGGCGTTGCGGCTAGTCCATCTAATGACTTTCTCTTACGCGCCTGTATCAACATGTTCAACCATGTTGGTTTTCGAACATCTCCCTCCTCGTTGACAAATGAACGTATTGCTAACGACAGCAGGTCAATCAAAACCACGACAACAAAGATGATGATGAGCAAAGCAAAGACCTTGTCGTATTGAAGGAACTTGAGATAGGTNTGGATGTAGTANCCAATTCCCCCNGCACCAACAATTCCAATCACTGTTCCATGACGGACATTGTATTCNAACATGAACATCAACTGACTCAACAGATGGTTGCTGTTTTCNGGAATAACGATATTGAGGAGTATGCTTGAGCGATGAAGNCCCATGGCTCGACCGGCTTCAAGAGGATCATTTGGCATNCCTTCAAANACCTCATATTGCAANTTCCCAAGATATCCAACGGTGTAGAACGTCATTGCGAGCACTCCTGAAAGTGGACCGAAACCAATCACGATGACAAACAAGATNGCCCAAATCAGGCTCGGTAGACTTCGAACTGCTGAAAGAAAAATGCGAACAGGGAGAGAAATATAGAGAGGCATCAAGTTTCTTGCGGCCAAGGAAGAAAGTGAAATTGCTCCAACAAAACCGAGAATGGTAGACACAAAAGCGATTTTTAGCGTTTCCATCATGCCAAGATATCCAACTGAGCAAAAGAATTCGATGTCTTGTTCACAAACAGGATATGAACGAGCTTCAAGAACACTCCAATTTGGTGGCCACATGCTCTCTTCAAAGAACACTGCGAGGTTNGACAATCCACCCTCCAATCGCCCCCAATCGCCTTCGACTAAACCATCAAGTGTAGTCCAAGCCAAAAAGAGAAGGAACAACAGAATGCCAAACAAACGGTATTTCATTCCTCCTCCCCCTTCGATTGTTGTTGTTTCCATTCCTCGATACTCATGTCAAAGAATCGCTCATTTCNAATTTCCCAAATACGGGTAGCAAAGTCGAATGCGTTATCCTCATGATGTTCAATCATAATGACTGCAGTGCCGTTTTCGACCAATTCATGAACAGCGCCAAGAACAATATTGACGTTGGTTTGGTCGAGTTCACCGAGGAATTCATCAGCCAGCATAAGTTGTGGACGTTGTGCAAGCGTGNGAGCGGTGGCGACTCTACGTTGTTGGCCGCCAGATAGGCGGCGGACTGGCTCAGATGCTTTTTCTTCGATGCCAAGTTTACGTATTGCATCGTAGGTTTTTTCCTTGCGTTCTTTGAACATGGTCTTTGACCAGCCAACATTGAGGCNAGCTCCAAGAGACACATTATGGGCAACGGTAGCATGTCGAACAAGTCCAAGTCGTTGAGGAATGTAACCAAGTCCACCACGACGTTTTACTCGAAGTTCAAAACTTCCCTCCAAAGGACGAACAAGTCCGGCAATGGTTCGAACCAAGGTGGTCTTTCCAATACCTGAAGGGCCGAGTATAGCGATGATTTCACCGCTATGAACATCAAGGGTAATCGGCTTCACAAGCGGATGGTCGTATCCAATGACCAAGCCATTCAGAGACAGGATGACCTCTTCACTCATTGCATCCCCTCTGTTGTGCCTGCAGGCTAGGCTTTTTCAAACGGTGGGCTTTGAACTTGCGACCATGCGCCGGAAATCTGGTGCTAGATATCATTTTTGGACCTCAAAGATGCCGACGGTTTCGTCAAGGAAGACGATCTGAAATTACTCCGCAATCTCATACTTTGAATCGAAGTATGCTGAAATACCAGGCACATCTTCAATCAAATTAC
Organism: Euryarchaeota archaeon TMED99; assembly: GCA_002170315.2. Classification (GTDB taxonomy): domain Archaea; phylum Thermoplasmatota; class Poseidoniia; order Poseidoniales; family Poseidoniaceae; genus MGIIa-L1. The sequence continues at coordinate 8,654 of NHFA02000024.1, read as the reverse complement.
CATATGAAGTAAGATGCTGTGTGGCATTGGTAGCAGAAATTGCTGGCGTGTTGAGAACATCACTGAGAATAGATTGTCCCTCTGTTGAATCCTTCATAGCCACAAGTGCGTTTTGAACGAGTGCCATTGTGTCTGCATCGGCAGTAGAGGGGTTGTACATCACTGGATGTGAAGGAGCATTTCCATACGAAGGCAGCAAGATATAATCAGATTCTGGCAAACACCATGCTTCGTTGGCGGTTACATCCTCGTTTCCACAGTAAGAAGCAATGGTCGAGTCCTTGGCAAAGGCAACGTCGCCTGCACCTTCGGTGAGACACTTGACTGCTCCGCTGTAAGAATAGTAAGGAGTTCCCGAATCTGGAATACTTGCATCTTCGCTGAAGAAGTTGGTAATGGTTGAGCGCAATGATTCGACATCGTTGGCATCACCGATAACGTTGGCATATCCGTTTCCGATAAGGAAGCCCATTGGCAAGAGCATCCCTGCCGATTTGAGCCAGCCTGTATGGCATGAAGTCTTACCTGCCATCAGCGAGAACGGGTCAGTGGAAGGATCATCATCCAAGTGCGCTGCTGCAATATCTGAGTCCTTTAGAACCACAGCATGAGCGCTGTAGTACGTTCTGCCGTCAGATTTTTGGTCAGCAGCAATAGCATCGAGGCCATATTGTTGCCAACCAACCCATGCTGCACCGCCGTCCATGAAGGCGATGTCTGCATTTCCAAAGCGAAGGGCTTGGAGAGCAGCACCCTCTGAATCAATTGGATAAAGCGAAACATCCATGTCGAGTTCTTCACTCAAATAATCTGAGAGACGTTGAGGATTTTCATCGACATTCGTGTAATCATCCTTGATACTGTAAGCGATAANGAGTTCATCTAATTCAGTCTGGGTTTCTGATTCACCACCGAGNCATCCAGCGAGTGAAGCTGTGGCAAAGAGGAANATAAGNAATGTTGATTTTAGTTTTCGTGTTTTCATGTTAAGACCTANGNGTTTAGGCCGCCCTAAANACCAGNNATACATAAAGTTTCGGCNACCCTAAATCTCTTTTCNATTCATACACAGACTNCGTAAAAAAGAGGGTGCTGCTCAANNAGAAAGCCAATCNATGGCNAAAGAATACGCGTANCGATCACTGGAAAGGCCGGTGTGGCCAATGGGCCGAACAATGACTAAAACATCCAATTCNCCACCCCAATTNCTGGTCGCAACACAGAGTACTTCNCCGACTTTAAATCCATTTTCATCCGCTCCGATNGAAAGGCTACGCAATTCATACAATCGCACGCTGACCACTTCATCAATCGAATTCTCACTTGAGATATAGTGATGNGTTGAATCGGCTGGAATAGGTTGCAATTTCATCTCATCCACATCAAGAGAACCGGGCAGTGTCACTTTTTGGTCAAGTAATTCAATCGCTTGATTCAATCGCCCTTGCTCCATATTGAANAGACNATGCNAGNGAAAANGCAGTNGNNTCAGCCCCTANNGGNCCATANTGNAANGGNAAACGNAATTTCAGTGATTGAATGATTTCCAAATCAGTATCNCCAATTTGNTCNGGTAAAACGAGCCANGTATACTGTTCTCCAGCCGGATAAAGCGGCGCATTTGGATTTTCAGTGAAGATGGGCNGACCCCATTCAGAGGGCGAGGTCGGTGTTGAGACCGGTGTAAAGCCTCCAGCAAAAATCATCACAACAAAACCAATGCTAACCAAAACTCGAGGACGTNGGTATTCTTTCCATGCCAAACGACCTGCGGGGCTCAACACAGAAAGGATAAGCATCACTGGGCCAATGAGNAGTATACCTCCAGGTAAAAACCACAACAAGANAATGGTGAGAATGAGTGCTTCAAAACCCATAGGCCCGAATCCAGTTCTCCAATCAAATTCTTCCCCTTCCTCGAGCTTTCGATGTTCAAAAACAACTACGAACACGATTGACAAACCGAGGAAAAGCGTGGGCAGGATATATCCTAGCATCTTGGATTCAACTCATGGAGGAGAGTTGGCTATCAAGAGTCTTGGGGTTTGAACTCTCTTCAAACGGTAGATTGTCAAACCCTAACGGTGTGGCCAAAGTATGGGAGAGGTGATTTTACGGCTAAAGGATGCCACATACCGGCACNCCTTGCACGCTCCATCAACCTTCAAACCATGGAAGAGAATACGTGGCCAAGGCATCTTTTCTGCCAATCTCGAATTGAAACAAGGTTCNATTTTGGGCCTTGTCGGGCCCAACGGTGCTGGAAAAACAACACTCTTGCGCATGATGGCAGGAGTATTGCCGTTGCAGGATGGTTCAGTTCAGGAGCTGGTAAAGGATTCTTTTGTTACGCTTTCAGATACTGATTTGAGAGAAAGAATAGGTCACATGCCCGAACAAGTTCGATGGCAGGGGAGAAAAACGGTTCGCAACGCTCTCTTGGAAATTGGAGAAATGCGAGGAAGCAGTGAATCTCGAATCGACGGATTACTGAAGCTGGTCGGTTTACAGAGCCGAGTTGATTCGCGTTTGGGTGAATTGAGTCAAGGTATGCGACAACGCCTTACTCTTGCAGCAGCCCTTCTGGGCTCGCCAACAATTTTACTGCTCGATGAACCNCTTAACGGGCTTGATCCGGTGGCTGCTGCAGCATTTGTACTCCTTCTNNGAAAACTTACNGAGAAAGGNGTTTCAATNGTCATTTCCTCTCATCAAGTCGAAGGGCTGGTTGAAATCATTGACCGATTGGCCCTCATGCACCGAGGTCAAATTCTTGCAGAAGGAACAATGGATGAAGTCGCTTTACANTTAAACTTGGAAAAGAAAACAGAACTCTCAGGAAAAGGAGATGCTCCGGACTTTACCACCTATNTGAACGATGAAAAAGCAATCAAAGTNGAACAATTCGATAACAACTGGCGGGCTGTTCTTGAAAAGAATCAAGACGGTTTACTGAAGAAATTAGTGGNTGATGGAATCGAAATTACTTCATGGCTTGACCGTTCTCCAAACGTNATTGAAATGCTNTGTGCAGCAACAGGACAATCTATAGAAGATGTTGGGNTAGAAGTATCTTCTACATCAGTAATGCCACTTCGCACATTTCGAGGTGAAGAGGAATGAGTGACTTTTCTAGAATCATGGCGTTTACAAAACGCTTCAGAGATGAGCGATTGTTTTCTACACGGATGTATATTATGCTCCCAATCCTGCTCTTATTCATTCCCGGAATGGCTTGGGGTTTCTCAGATCCAGACATTGTCCTTCCAGGAGGCCATCAACCGGACAGCGCGATGGAAGTGTTGTTCTATGCCAGCCTTGGTGTCGTTTTTGGAGCGACCATGTGTGCCGTATTGCTGGCATATGATTCAGTGAGTCGAGAACGTGCAAGCGGCGTACTCGAACTTCGACTNTCACAACCAATGCCCCGCTCCCACCAAGCCATTGCGATGATTTTAGGCTCTTGGCAAGCCATCTTGATTCCAACTTGGATTTTGTTGTTCATCTCCGTTCTTCTGGTCCGCTATCGAATGGGAGATTGGCCTTCATTCGCTGATGTTTCAGTCTATTTTGTTTCAACTGCATTGATTCTTCTTTGGTATGTCCTGTTTACCATCCTCGCCTCATCCTATACCAGAGAACAAGGCACTGCAATCTCTTTTGGTGTCGGGCTTTGGTTCCTTTTCACATTCCTTTGGGCCTTAATCACGACAATGGTGGCCTATGCCTCAGGCGTATCCATCGGTCAAGAAAACGATGCTGCATGGGTGATGTTAGAGGGCGGTTTAGACTTGCTTTCTCCAAATGGAGTCTACCACCATNTNCTGGAAACCCGCTTACCTCAAATTGACAGAGGTATCCAAGACTGGCAAATTTGGAGCATGGCAATCGCCTGGACACTTCTTCCTGCTTGGGTATTTATCCGTAGAATGGAAAAGATTCTACCATAGTAAAAATCACTCTCATCNGCTGGTTTCCAAACGAAAGCCTCTTTGAGGCTAGATGACGACGGGGAACTATGGCAGGACACCCCACGCATGGCGTAACNCGCTTCTTAACGCGCAACTCAACCGCTCTCGGACTCATTTTATTGATGATTCTNATGAGCAGTTCTCCGCTTTTTACAGCCCAAGTCACTCTTGATTCAGCAGATGAACAATTACCTGCCGAGGGTCGGCAAGCTTTAGACATCGCAGCAGAATGTGAAGGGCTGAAATTTGAAGACCTGTTCGATTATGATTTTGCTGGCTTTGTCATCAACATAGGTGATGATTGGGCTACCGCTGAAATGGATGCAGATGCATTTGTCAATGGCAGTAAATCTTCAGTCGTTCGTGAGAACCTCGATGGTTTATTTGAAGGCTTGTCAGGTGGAGATAATGGTTTCATCAGCACTGATGAGCGAGACGCAGTACGCGCCATTGGACCAAAATGTATCGGTGCGATGGATACTCGAATAGGAATGCGAGAAGGTATTCCTCACCGTGGTTCTCCAGATTGGAACAACTTGTCCTTTGTCGAAGATGGAATTGATCTCGATGAAGTCGACCTGGTTCCAGCAAATCATCCGAATGAGCGCTCTTGCCAAAATATAGGAGCAGCAAGTGGTTGTAAGGAAGTTCCAGTCTCCATTACTGACGACATGCAAATTATGATGTTCCTTGCTGATGGTGAAACAAACAACGTCCGTTTCGACAAATTACCAAACGATGGAGATTCAAATTTCACACTCTCTTTGAACGTAACCAACATGTCTTATGCGAATCTCGAATTGAACTTCCCACTCAAACAAGGATTGCGAATGGTCAATTATTCAATTCAAGATACAATGACTGAAACCGACGGTACAGTTACAGTCGTCGAAAATACNGCATTAAGCGCCCCAGAAGACATGTATCTTCCTGATGGACGATTGCGTGTGAACCAAGTGGTGACTTATGCAGCATCTGAATATCCGATTCTACGTGAACTGTTTATTGATTTTACAACCATGGCACCAGAAACCAATGAAGTTCCTGAATGGAGTTCAAATGCACCGGCTGATGGCACCGTTATACCAATGCTTGATTCAATGAACTCAGGCGGACAAATGATTACTGTTGCTGGCGAAATAACCGAGAATTGGGCGACTGATGAAAGCGGATGGGGACTTGACTGCACCTTTGCAGAAGCAGGTTGGTCTGCATCTCTTGATGGAGATGGTAACTTGATGGTATCGAATGGAAACTCGCAANCGACTTCTTCCAATGCAGAGTGCTATGTTGAAGATCCCTTTGGTGCAGTTTCTGTTGATTCAAGAAACTGGACTTTCGGCCATGTCTTCACATCAACTGCAGTGCTCTCCGATGCAGGAGACAGTATCGAATTTACAATAACTCCAACNGGTCTTGTCAGCGAAATGACAATTTCTGCTCATTCACATCAAACAAATGCAATGGGACAAATGCGAACCGCTACACTTGCCTCAGATGCATCGACACTTTCCTTGCCGCTTGAAGGATTATCTCCAGGTATGGTCATGGTCATGGGCCAGGCTCAAAGTTCAACCATGCTTAACCTCGACTTCATGCTCAACTTTGGCATAGAAAANGCAAGTCTTCCTCCGGTAATTGCAATCAACAAGAACCTCGATGGATTGAACGCAACATGGGACGTAAACGGCCTCAAGTTTTCGCTTCAAGGAGACGTATTGGACCCCGATGGTGAAGATGTTACCCTTTCTCTCGAACTGTGTGGATACACGACCAATGATTTCCTTAGAGTAGGAAGTGGATGGGAAATTGATGTCAACATTGTAACATGTGCTGCTCAAAACCCTCCAGTAACATCCTATNACATTGTCTTGACTGCAACTGATGAATCCGGTACGGTCACTACAATGTCTGTATTTGTTCCAAATCAAGATGCTGACGACGGTAACGCAAACAGTGATGATACTATCCTGGTTGCCGAAGAAGAAGGGCTCCCTGCTCTCTCTCTCATGGCTACATTGAGCGTCACTCTGCTCGGTGCAGCCTTTGCAAGCAGGACCCGCAGAGATTGAGGACTCGAACCGGCACCCTCAAAAGAAGCCGTTCGGCCCGTTAAGCAGGTGAAGGTATGTTTACAGGTGTAATCGAATCAAAAAGCCATGAAGGAGGATTCTTGGTTTCGTTTACTGGTTCTTCACCGGCACTTGAATCAATTATCATCAATTCCGAATCTGGAATTTACATTGGTAAAGTCGATGCTGTTCTTGGAAATACCGACGCACCTCTTGCTCACGTCGCTCACATTGACCGAAAACTCGACCTTGATGCCTTGATTGGTGTTGAAGTAGGAATACGTGCGAAAAAGCAACGCGAAGAGCGTGACAGAGGATTTGACCGTGGNCGTCGAGACGACCGCAGAGGCAATGACCGAGGTTTCGATAGAAACGACCGTGGACGTCGAGACGACCGCAGAGGCAATGACCGAGGCTATCAAAGTCGAGACAGACAAGGTGGGCGTTTCGAAAGAAACGACCGNGGNCGTCGAGATGACCGAAGCTCGGGTGACTGGGATTGTCCAAAATGCAACAACTCAAACTTTGCATTCCGAACCGAATGCAATCGATGTGGAGAACCTAAAGGTGCAGGCGGCGGCAATAACCATCGGCACCGTGGTGACCGCAGAGGCAATGACCGAGGCTATCAAAGTCGAGACAGACAAGGCGGCCGATTTGAAAGAAACGACCGTGGACGCCGAGATGACCGCAGTGCTGGAGATTGGGACTGTCCAAAGTGCAACAACTCAAACTTTGCATTCCGAACCGAATGCAATCGCTGTGGCGAACCCCGTGGCGCTGGTGGCGGAAACAGCCGTGGACGCCGTGATGACCGCAGAGGCAATGACCGAGGTTATCAAAATCGAGATCGCCAAGGTGGACGCTTCGAGAGAAATGACCGTGGACGAGGCGGAAACAATCGTCGAGGTAGTGGAGAAACTTACAACGATAATGATTGGGACTGTCCAAAGTGTAACAACTCAAACTTTGCATTCCGAACGGAATGTAACCGTTGTGGTGAACCTCGTTCAGGTGGCGGTGGACGGAGACAACGTCGAGACGATGGAGGAAGACCTCCTCGACGTGATGACCGTTCGCGAGCACCTCGCCGAGAAAGCGGAGACAGACCCCCTCGACGTGAAGATGGTGGAAGACCACCCCGCCGTGATGGCCGCGACAGAAGAAATGAAGGCGGCTATGAGAACAGAGGCTCATACAGTCAAGAACGGCCAGAACGCAGGCCAAAGGAACCTCGAACTTTTAGGAAATCTCGTGGCAATGGGCCAGGTCATGCACATAACCGACCACCAAAACCAATCGGTCGCCGTCGAGATGACGACTCGTGAGGGACAAAAATGGGTGCCGAACATCACTACCTCAATGCCGTAGAAGCCTACGATGAAGGTGATTCAGAGACGGCATATGAAGAGGCTTACAAAGCGGTTCAAATCGACCCCGAACATGTCGATGCATGGCAATTATGCGCAGAGACATGCCTTCCTCAGAAGGGTGAAAAGCCAACGATGATGCAAGCAGCGAAATCCTTGGCTGCCGTTCGAAAAGTCATCGAACTTGACCCAAATCGAACCGCTATGTGGATGCTTGGTGGGCGACTTTTAACCGATGAATTGGGATTGCTCAGTGAAGGTTTGCAATGGTGGCAAGATTTGCGACACCATCTACCCGATGAGGTAACTCCACTGGTTGAACAAGCATCCTTACTTGCTGACATGGGACACTATCTTGAAGCAAAATACAGATTAGACACCATCCTTGAAGATAATTTAGACGGTGGCCCAAGTCAAATTGCAAAAATTCATCAATTACGCAATCAGGTGATTGCTGCTGCAAACCTTCAGACTTCAGAACATTTCAAGCCCTGGGAGAAGCACCACAATGGATGGGGTGCAATCGAACTCAAAATGGGGAAAGGACCCGTATCCGAGAGTTTTCTCTTTCTCATCACCACCGTCCCAGTGCTGATGATTGTCGTTTATTTCTCAAACCAACTTGCGGGAGAGGGTTGGGGTGCATTTTGTCTAACCAGTCTTGTTATCTTTGGAACTGTATTGTTTGGAATGCGAACTGCAAAGCGAATGTTCCACAGCATCAACCGACCTGCATTCAATTTACTACGAGCTATGAATTTTGAAGCAAATACGGGCTATTGTGTGATCCACACCGATATTCGCACCTCGCCTCTTTACATGTTTATCATGCAAAGAAAGCCGCAAGCATGGCAAGAGCGGATGATTAAAATCATTGAATCCGAAACGCCTCTACCGATGAACTGGAAACCAAGTTTCCCAGACTTTGATTCCCACTTGGATGAAATTGGATTCATCGAAGAAGAAAATGAAGAAAGTTTTGAGCCGTTTGAAGAAGAGTGAACTGGTTCCTTCTCTTACGTAGTGGTCATTCGCCCGACGATGGTCTCGTGTATGGAGTACAGTGTTTCTACGTCCATTCCCGCAGCCTTGAACATCTCGTATCGTGTGTCCAAGATTACCACCCACACTCCAAGGTCCTCTTTCTCTTCTCGGCTGGTGAAACACCGATCATCCGAGATGGCGATGTACCATCGCCCGGGCGTACGCTGAGCGTATTTCCTCGCTCCGCTGGCGGTTTT